>CBFDUR010000428.1:0-2415 GCA_965613005.1 uncultured Ignavibacteriales bacterium | reverse complement strand
GTATATAAAGGCAGCCTTATAGTACCTGATAATCCGATAATAGCTTTTATTGAAGGAGATGGAATAGGTCCGGATATCTGGAATGCATCAAAAATAGTGTTCGATGCCGCAGTGGAAAAAGCGTATAAAGGAATGAAAAAAGTCGCTTGGATGGAAATATATGCAGGTGAAAAAGCCGTATCAATTTATGGAAAAAATCAGTGGCTTCCGGATAAAACCGTCGAAGCAATTAGAGATTATGTGATTGCGATTAAAGGACCCTTGACAACTCCCGTAGGTGGCGGTATAAGAAGTCTAAATGTAACTCTACGGCAGAAATTAGACCTTTTTGCATGTGTTCGCCCTGTTAAATATTATTCCGGCGTACCCAGCCCAATGAAACACCCGGAAAAATTAAATATAGTCATTTTCCGAGAAAATACAGAAGATGTTTATGCAGGTATTGAATTTAAAGCTAGGACTAAAGATGCTGATTTATTAACTAATTACCTAAATAAAAGATTTCATAAAAATATTAGGAAATATTCCGGTATAGGTATAAAACCGGTCAGTGAATATGGAAGTTCAAGATTAGTGAAGAAGGCAATTGAATATGCCATAAGTCATAATCGTAAAAGTGTAACTCTTGTACATAAAGGAAATATTATGAAATTTACCGAAGGTGCCTTTAAAGAATGGGGTTACAAAGTAGCTAAAAAAGAATTTAAAGATTTGATAGTTACCGAAGATGAGCTTTGGAATGAGTACAATGGTAAATTACCTGAAGGAAAAATATTATTGAATAATAGAATCGCCGATAGTATGTTTCAACAACTGCTCCTCCGCCCTGATGAATATAATATTATTGCCACTCTAAATCTTAATGGAGACTATTTATCGGATGCGAGTGCTGCTCAGGTTGGGGGACTTGGTATGGCGCCGGGAGCAAATTTAAGTTATTCCACTGCTATTTTTGAAGCTACTCACGGAACTGCTCCGAAGTATGCAGGCATGGATAAAGTTAATCCCGGTTCACTTATCCTTTCCGGTGTTATGATGTTTGAGTATATCGGTTGGAATAAAGTATGTAATATTATTGAAAAAGCTATTAAAAAAACTATTAAGTCAAAGGTTGTTACTTATGATTTTGCCAGGTTAATGAATGGTGCAACTAAAGTAAAAACTTCCGAATTTGCAAAAGAAATTGTAAAAAATATGTAGGTTGGCTTTTAGGAGGGCAGTGTTTTTTTCGCTGTCCTTACTCCAATTTCCATTATAAATTGATAACTGTTTTTATTTCGGTAACGTTTGTTTAACAATAAAATTTTTTACCATATAATTTGAAATTTGGTTTTAGAAATCACAGAATTTAAATATAAATGAGATATAACTTAAGTATAAGATTAGATTTCTTGATTTTCAAAGAGACGCTTGTTATATTCTCACACATGAATAATTATATATAAGGAGGAGTGGGATATGGAAAAAAATAATAATATAGGTACGGGAATTTTGTTTGGTTTTCTTGCCGGCGGAACAATAGGCGCTGCGCTTGCTTTATTATTCGCACCGAAAAGCGGCAAGGAATTACGGGAAGATATTCGATCAAAAACTGATAACTGTTTTGACGAAGCAGACAAATATGTGGAAGAAGCTAAAGTAAAGGCTAAAGAATTAATAAATGAAGGTAAAAAGCGTTCCGATAAATTGATTAATGACGCTAAAGTAAAATCGGATGAATTATTACGCGATGCCGAAAGCATATTTAACGAAGCTAAAGAAAAAGCTAACTCTACAATAGCAAGCGGTAAAAATACATTACAATCCGAAAGTAATAAATTGAAAAATGCTGTAAAAGCCGGAGTCGGTGCATACAAAGAAAGTAAAAGTTAGTTAGAGGTTATACCGAGTATATTATGACTTTAATATCAGTTTTCACTTTCATATTAATAATTTTAGCAATTCTGCTATGTATTGCTCTTATTATATATCTTAACCGGATTACTAATTCGATACAAGGTATTCAAAGTGATATTAAGGGAGTTCTTTCGCAAATCCAACCACTACTTGATTCTATTGAAAAATTAAGCGAAAAATTGAACTCTATTTCGGATAATGCTAAAGAACAATTAGATACGACAAAAAAAATTATTGATGATGTGAAAGAGAGAGTCAACAAAATTTTAACTTTAGAGCAAAGAATCCGGAGCAACATTGGGGTATCGGCTGTTGATATTGTAAAAAACTTCATTGCAATCGTAAAGGGAATTGGTACATTTTGGAGTGTCTACAAAAAAAAATAAGAAATACCATTCATCTCACCTTGAATCTAAGGAGGAAATCTCTTGAAAGAATATGATTCGAAATCAATTAGGAATATTGCGCTAATTGGACATGGCGGAAGCGGTAAAACTACACTTTCCGAGGTTTTTCTTT
>CBFDUR010000427.1:0-2422 GCA_965613005.1 uncultured Ignavibacteriales bacterium | reverse complement strand
TTGCTGCTGTAAAGGCAGCAGTTGAAGCAGGAGCAGCGGCAGCTCAAAAAGTAGGAGAGCTTATCTCAATTCATGTTATACCCCAGCCCGATGAACAAATTGTTTCTATTCTTCCTGAATTGAAAGAAACTAAAATTGGAAGAGATGATAATCGAAAAAATAAGTATGATTCTTCTGCTGGGGAAAAAAAGGTTGAATCAATAGAAAATAATGTAAAAGACAACTTAAATCTTCTATTTAGTGAAGAAACAGAAAAAACTCAGTTGAATGAAATTCGAGAAAATAATTCGGTGGAAAATTCTAAAAAATTTTTAGATACCGGTTCAACACTTTTCAATAAAGCAAGCCATAATATCTCAAGACTGAGTAATGAAGCATCAGGTCATCAAGAAATTGTTGATGATAATAAAAAAGCACCCGCTGTCGGCGTAGGGAAAAAGGTAAATATGGAAAATCTGAACAAAATGAATGTGCATCATTTACGACATTTGGCACGTGAGTTTGAGAATTTTCCAATTAAAGGTAGAAGTATCTCTAAAGCTAACAGAGAGGAATTAATTGAATATTTTCATAGCATCTTATAAAATTCAAGTTGTTCGCTTGATTTTATTCAGTTATTAAAAGGAGACTAATTAATTTATTTATAATCAACTTAATTTTATTTTCGATTTTCGATAAAACTCCACCGGTTGTGGAGTTTTTTTATATAGAATTCTCTTTATATTTGCAGTATGAAGAAAAATCTCCATATAATAATTATATCGGTTATATTTTCGATAATACTTTGGATATCAATTTCCTTATCGAATGATTATTATACTACAGTTCAAATTCCAATAAGGTTGATTAATTTTCCGAAAGGTTATACTACGGGAACTTCTATTCCTAACGATATTTCCGTTAAATTAAAGGGTAAGGGATGGAAATTGATAACCGTAGAGCTAGGGGTCGAATCAAATTATCTTATTCCTGTAAGAAAAAAGGTTGGGAAAATAACGGTTAATTTGTATAATTATCTTGTAGAGAATCACTGGTTATCTTCGAATGTTGAAGTTATTAACATTAGCCCGGATACCCTGTCTTTTTTTGTTGAAAAAACAGTTAAGAGAAAACTTCCTATCGTTACAGCATTAAATTTAGATTATAAAGCCGGTTACGGTCTTGCATCTCCGGTTAAAATTGCACCGGATTTTACGCTTGTTACGGGTCCGGCAAGTTATTTAAAAGCGATGAAAGAAGTTCCAACCGAAGATATTTCTATGGAAAATTTAGATAATAAAATCATAAAACAAATCCCTTTGAAGAATATTCCCGGGATGAAGTATCAAACCGGCAAAGTTCTAGTTACTTTAGATGTTGAGAAAATAGTTGATAGAAATATTGATAACCTTTTTGTTAAAGTAATTGATGTTCCGAAAGATCGTAATGTAATTTTATTACCTGGCAGAATAACAGTAACTATACGAGGAGGAGTTGAAATTTTAGGTAGAATCAATACATCCGATTTTAATGCATTTGTAAATTATCGTGAGGTTGTGTTGGATACTTTAGGTAGCGTTTCCCCGCATGTGGATATTCCTCCGAACGTTTCCCTTCTTTCCGTAAAGCCTGAACGTTTGGGGTATATCATTAAAAAATTTAATTAATGTGACGCGGTTTATTTAAAATTTGTGGAATAAAATGTTTATTACTTTTGAAGGAATTGATTTTTGCGGAAAATCTACGCAAGTAAAGTTGTTGGAAAAATATTTAATTGAGCATAACAAACTCGTGAAAATAATTCGAGAACCGGGGGGGACGGAAATATCTGAAAAAGTTAGGAATATTCTTTTGGATAAAGATCATAATAAAATGATGATTGAAACCGAAATATTTTTGTTCTCTGCAAGTCGTGCTCAATTGGTTAGAGAAAAAATCCGTCCTTTCCTTGGAAATGAATATTATGTAATTTCGGATCGATTTTATGATTCAACTACTGCTTATCAAGGATACGGAAGATGTTTACCGTTGGAGGCTGTAAAACATATTAACGGTTTAGCTATCGGAAATACAATTCCGGATTTAACTTTTTTTATCGATATTCCGGTTGAAGAAGCTGAAATAAGAAAAGCTTGTAAAAGCAATATTGAACTTGATAGAATTGAAATATCCGATATGGAATTTTATGCAAAAGTTCGAAAAGGTTATTTAAATATTGCTGCCGCAGAAAAAAGATTTAGAGTTATAAACGGTATGTTATCCGTTGATGAAATTCATCGACAAATAATAGATGAAATGAATTTATATGAAAAAAAGGAGTTCACATGAGGTTAAAGAAAATATATTATTTACTCACCGTGGTTTATCTGGTCCAGCTATTTTACAAATATCCTCTTTTTGGCGTGCCGGACAAACGATCACCATTAACTTATTACCCGAAATA
>CBFDUR010000426.1:0-2424 GCA_965613005.1 uncultured Ignavibacteriales bacterium | reverse complement strand
AACAGGTCGTAACTGGCAGTATCGTATTGAACATTTAATTCATTTACTCTTTTGATGATTTTATCACCGTTTTTAATATAAGAGGCTACCTTTATGTTCACTATCGTTACAACCCGGTCTTTTGCGTCGCACCCTTTCCGGTACTTTGTCAAGCCGCTTAGAGTAAAACCGTTTCCAGTTTTACTCCGGCTTCTCGCTACGTGGTTTTAGAGTTTTACCACGATTGGGACTTGACGGGTTCGCAACCCCAGTCTCACCCAATTAGAAAAGTCCAAGCTTTGCTTGGCGCTCATTTGAGCAAAATCATTTTCTTCACTGCAGAGTAATTATCCGCCTTAAGTTTATAAAAATAGATGCCACTTGCCATATTATTTGCGTTAAACTGAACCGAGTAACTTCCTTCAGGTTTCTTTTCATCTACTAAAGTTTTTACTAATCTTCCGAGCATATCATAAACTTTAAGAGTTACAAAACCACTCCTCGGTAGCTGGTAATTTATTGTTGTGGTAGGGTTGAATGGATTGGGATAGTTTTGTTGTAAAGAATAATTGATTGGTAAATTCTCTTTCGACTTTTCAATGCCAGTTACTACTTGTACTACTTGCGAAATAGGTATTCGCCAGAAGATCCCCTCATTATCAGTACCGGCAAAAAGATAATTATTACTTATAGCAAGCGAAGTAATATAAATAGGACTATAGTTACCCCATCCATTGTTGAGAGAAGTCCATGTTGTGCCACTATCGCTTGAAACGTAAACCCCACTGCCCCAACTACCCGCTATAAGGTTGTTTTTGTAAGCCGCTAATGCATAAATGCTTGATGCCCCAGCAATTTTTTCGTACGGTGCACTAATATCCGTCCAGGATTTCCCATTAATAGTGGATTGCAATAAAATATTATGAGGAGTTGCATCGTTATTGTTTCTTCCCTCGAAAATGATATCCCCTATCGATGCAAAGCAATTTCCGCTAAAGCTAGTAGTATCCCCAAATATGTTCATCCAACTTGCACCGCCGTTAGTAGAAACATAAGTTCCATCACCAATCAGATATATATACGATTTGATGAATCTGAATTCCTTAAGATTTATATAAGCAAGTGTGCCAAGATAGGATAAGGGAAGTCCGTTATCAATTAATTCCCAGTTTTGACCAGCATCATTTGAAACAAATATTCCTACTCCAAGTACAGCTACATAAATCTTTGAGTTGTTTGCGCCGACAGCCATAATTTTAAGAACTTGATTTGAACTGTCTGCAATTCCATTATTCATTTGCTTCCAGCTACTCCCATTGTCAGTTGAGATGAATACCCCATCACTGTCAGTTCCTGCAATGATGGTATCACTCATTGCAGCTAGACTTAGGATGTTTAAAGTATCGCTTTCGTTCTTAACCAGTCCGCTGTCCACAACAGACCAGGTATTACCATTATCTGTCGACCGGTATATGCCTCCATAGTTTGTTTTATTGCCGTTAAAACCAGCAAAGATATTTGCCCCAACTGAAACAAGAGCCTGCACAGGCACAGCGTTAGGTCCCGTTACTTTTACCCACTGTGCTTGTGTTCCATTCGACAAAAAAAATATTACAGCTAATAAAAGAAACATTGATAAGAATAAATTTTTCATTTCTCTATCCTTTTTAATTGTAAATTCATCATTATTCCATTATTTGCTAAAATAATGTCCCAATCTTTGGCTATCATGGCAGTGTTTGTACATAGATTACTAAATACCCACTTGTCAAACTGCCTCCGCTGTTTAACTAAGCCGAATTTTTTGATTAATATAATCCTTTGATGGTTCTAAATCAATGGATAATTATATATGCTTTTGCAGCAATAGGAATTAGATGAAATCTCTAATATCATAAGCATTAAATCATGGGTTTTATATCAATAAGCAATTAAACATAGATTATGAAAAAGAGTCAAAAATTGTTCCTGAATAGCATTTAAAAATTAAGTCCCCAATTCTAGGTAGGTTTCAGGTATTTGTTCCTCATTCAAGAACATACCTATGAAATAGGGCTAAAAAGGTTGGAGATTGACATAAAATTATCTTAAAGCACTCTAATTTTATCAAACTGTAGGAAAATCTCAATCAAAATCTGTTCAAAAAGGGGGCAAATCATATTCAATAAATACGTTAATTTTATCAAGAATTCAGGCAAATTTCACATGATTCAAACAGAAATGAAACTTAAAACAAACTATTGATTGATGCTTTTATGTCCATAATAAAGTATATATCACATGAAAATAATTAAAGAGACAAATCGTTTTAATACTAATAATAGAAAAATACGGTTAAAGTTATCTTATTATTGTGACCTATTAAATCGTCTTAGTTTGTTATTAAAATTATTTTGATTGTTACCCAATATTTTTTTAACCCGTCCCACCTCACCGGTTCAAGCC
>CBFDUR010000425.1:0-2441 GCA_965613005.1 uncultured Ignavibacteriales bacterium | reverse complement strand
ACACTTGATAAACATTTCAGCTTAATAAATAAACACATAAATTTTGAAATATTATAAACATAAAGATGGAAAATCGGCAGGTGTTTTAATTTCCCCAAAGGAATTTGATGAACTAAGAGAAACTAAATTGTTTATTGATTCAATCTCGCGAGGATTATCTGACTCAGAGAAAGGAGATGTTTTTCACAACTTCACAATTAAAAAGTGAATTAAATAAACGTAGAGCTGCTAAAACATTATGAAAATCAAATGGACAAAAGGGGCTCTCTTTAATATTCAAGAAATTGAAGATTACATTTTTCAAGATAATCAAACCGTTGCAATCAATTTAACTGATAAAATAATTTCTCTTGTTGAAGACCTTGTTGATTTTCCTAAAAAAGGAAGAATTGTTCCGGAATTATCAATTGACCAAATAAGAGAAGTACTGTAAAAAACTATCGAATTGTCTATCTAATTAAGAAAAGTTCAATTGAAATATTAACTGTATTTGAAGCCCATAAATTACTTGACAAAGAAAGTATTCTAAATAAAACAAAAAGCAATTAACATATATTTTTTTACCCCTGACCTAGATCTATATGCAGTATCCTTCTAACTTTAATGGCTTTATAAAAGAATTTACATTGCTGTTAAACATTGTTATATTAAATAAAATTTATAAATAATTATTGGCAACAGCTTTTCAATCCGGCATTCCATTACTGGGCGGACACATCCTGATATAAGACATGGGGATAAATTAGGAAAAGCGAGATGAAAAGCATGCCGTTAGATTTCTCAAAACCATCGTGGGAAATCTAGCATTTAATAATGATGGCAAAAGACGGAAGGAGAACGTTATGTCTTATCAAAAGCCAATATTTAAAAAACAATACGAGAATTATATTGGGGGAGAATGGGTAGCTCCAGTCGACGGGGAATATTTTGATGATATCTCACCCGTTGATGGAAGTGTCATTGCCAAAGTACCGAAATCCAACGGTAAAGATATCGACTTGGCCGTTAAAGCTGCGTGGAAAGCAGCTAAGACTTGGGTTAAAACTTCAGCAACTGAACGCAGTAATCTTTTGTTTAAAATTGCCGATCGCATTGAGGAAAACTTGGAAAACCTGGCTTTGGTAGAAGCCTGGGATAATGGTAAAGCTATTAGAGAAACCTTGGCGGCCGACATTCCCTTGGCCATTGATCACTTTCGTTACTTCGGCAGTGTCATCCGTGCTGAAGCAGGAGAGGTGGCAGATTTGGACGCAAACACGGTTTCCATGGAAATCCACGAACCATTGGGTGTAGTGGGTCAGATTATTCCCTGGAACTTCCCAATTCTTATGGCGGCGTGGAAACTGACTCCTGCATTAGCGGCAGGCAACTGCGTTGTTCTAAAACCGGCGGAACAAACACCAGTTTCTATTCTTTTTGTGATTGAAGCTATTGCTGATTTACTTCCTGCCGGTGTTCTCAATATCGTTAATGGGTTTGGACCGGAAGCAGGTAAACCTCTGGCAACCCATCCGGATATTAAGAAAATTGCATTTACGGGTGAAACAACGACGGGTCGGCTCATCATGCAATATGCTTCTGAAAATATCATTCCTGTGACTTTAGAGCTTGGCGGTAAATCGCCCAACATTTTCTTTGATAGTGTGATGGCAAAGGACGATAACTTCCTTGATAAAGCTATTGAGGGACTTGTCTTGTTTGCTTTTAATCAGGGTGAAGTTTGCACCTGCCCATCTCGCGCTTTAATTCAAGAAAATATTTATGATGAATTTATAGCTCGGTGTTTAAAACGTATTGAGGCAATCACCATGGACGATCCACTTGATGCAAGCACTATGATGGGCGCACAAGTCTCAAATGATCAGTATAAAAAAATATTAAATTATATTGACATTGGTAAACAAGAAGGTGCGGAACTCTTGATTGGTGGTGGGGCTTATAAAAACGAAATTTACCCCAATGGCTACTACATTAAGCCTACCGTATTCAAGGGCAGCAATAAGATGCGTATCTTCCAAGAGGAAATATTTGGACCTGTCTTGAGTGTAACAACATTCAAAGATGAAGCCGAAGCATTGGAAATTGCCAATGATACTTTATATGGATTGGGTGCCGGTGTATGGACACGCGATGTGCATCAAATGCAAACATTTGCTCGCGGCATTGAAGCCGGTCGTATTTGGTGTAATTGTTACCATGCTTATCCTGCACATGCTTCGTTTGGCGGATATAAAAAATCCGGTTTTGGGCGAGAAACTCATAAAATGACGCTAGAACATTATCGCCACACTAAGAATGTGCTGGTGTCGTATGATAAAAATCCATTAGGATTCTTTTAAACACATAATTATGTTATGGGCGATTCATAAAGAACTGCCCATTTCTTTAACTGGAGTTTTTATGTATATAGAACGGGTATCGGTTACAGAGAAAGCCAAGGC
>CBFDUR010000424.1:0-2459 GCA_965613005.1 uncultured Ignavibacteriales bacterium | reverse complement strand
ATCGCAGTTTGTTTTCCCGATAATTATTGCATCTTCGTCAATCATTTTTTGAACTGCGGTAGCAGTATAAAGCGAGCGGAAATTTTCCAAAATCTTTGAAGAACACGTATTGGGAAAATCTTTTATTGAAAGAATATCTTTAATTGCAACAACCATCCCCGCTAGTTTTCCGGAATTATCCAATTTTATTTTCGATTCAATTTCTTTAGCTTTTTTTAGAGCATAATTATTAAAAACAAAGTTAAATGCATTTAAGCGTTTATTATTTTCAATTTTATTCAAAAAAAACTTTACATTTTCAGTCAGGGATAATTCACCGCTCTTAATTTTTGATAATTTTTCCGAATGTGATTTATACGGCAGCACAATGGTTCCTTTGGTTTTATAATGAGATATAAAATTTGGAAGTTGTTTATCGGAATAGATAAACGGCAAAAATGAAGTCTTATTCTATATTTGATAAATTAGTTATTTACCGACATGGACCTTTTTATCTTCATCAGGGACATGGACCTTTTTATCTTCATCAGGGATATTGATATCGTTCTCAACATCCTTAATTGCTTTTTTGAATTCTCTGATTCCCTTACCTAATCCTTGAGCGAGATCGGGTAATTTCTTTGATCCGAAAAGAATCAGAACAACTAATAAAATTATTAGTATCTCGCCTATTCCTACATTATCAAACATTGTTACACCTCTAGTAAAATAATGTTATTTAACTTTGATTGTTGAAGAACGTAGATTAATTTCCGAGCAATATAAAAACTATTTTTGCTTTGTCTCAGATTTATTTACGTCAGCCTCAGATTTAACATCTTCTTCAACGTTTTTTATGGCTTTTTTAAATTCCTTTATACCCTTTCCAATTCCTTGTGCAAGATCGGGAATTTTTTTAGCACCAAATAGGACTAAAATCACAAGTACAATTAATACGATTTCACCGGCACCAACGTTACTAAACATAATCTCACCCTTTTAATTAAAAATATTATTAATCACAGTTTCAAATATAACCGAACCATCTGTATTTCCAAGCACCGGATTACATGCCCGTTCCGGATGCGGCATCATACCTAAAACATTACCCTTGGTATTTATAATTCCGGCAATATTCATTAACGAACCGTTTGGGTTATTTGCTTCACTTTCCTTCCCATCTTTTGAAACATATTTAAAAACAATTTGATTATTTTCAATCATAGTTTTTAGTCTTGTTTGATCCACAAAATAATTCCCTTCACCGTGCGCTATAGGAATTTTTAATGTTTTATTTGTTTCGATACCTCTTGTAAAAACCGTATTATTATTAGCTACCGAAAGATAAACATCTTTACAAACAAATTGTAGAGATTTATTTTTCAATAAAACACCGGGTAATAATTCAGCTTCTACTAATATTTGAAATCCGTTACAAATTCCCATGATATAACCGCCTTCGGCAGCAAATTTTATTATTGAATTCATTATTGGGGAAAATCTGGCAATTGCACCGGATCTTAAATAATCTCCGTAGGAAAAGCCTCCCGGTAAAATAATAACATCGGAATTTTTTAAATCGGTTTCTTTATGCCAAAGAAAATTTACTTCCGTGTGAAATATTTTTTTTAATGAATAATAAGCATCATGATCACAATTTGAACCCGGAAAAACAACTACGCCAAACTTGGGTTTCATGATAACTTTTCCAATGAATATACGTAATCTTCCATAATCGGATTAGCCAGCAATTTAGAGCAATATTCATTTGCTTCTTTTTTCGTGATTTTTTCATCATTGGAGTCAACCAAGAATTCTATATATTTACCGATCCTTGTACCCGAGATATCTGTTAACCCGAGATTTTTTGCTCCCTTTTCAACTGCTTTGCCCTGAGGATCCAAAATCGAAGATCTTCTTTTAATTAAAACTTTAACTTTATACAACCTTTGTCCTTTTATCACTCTATGTAATATCTTCTTGCTTATGTAAATTCTTCTTAAATAAAGAATAAATATGCCTAAAAATACCAAATAGTATTATGAAAACAAAAATATAGAAAAGTGCCTTCCCAACGGTAATTATTAGAATAATAATAAAAATAACTATGAAAATAAATTGTACCGGATTCTTTTTAATACCTTTAGGAGTTAATTTTGGGAATGTATCGTATCGAATTTTACTAACCATTAAATATGATAATACTATTACCATTGGGAAAACATAAAAACTATATGGTTCTGAAAATCCTACATTATTGTTATAATAAGCCAAAATAAAACCGGCTACCGTTATGGCTGAAGAGGGAATAGGTAAACCTTTAAAATAGGATTTTTCATATCCTACCAACTGAATATTAAATCTTGCAAGCCTAAGTCCACCGGCAATCAAGAGGAATGAACTAACTATTATTCCCAATACGCTAAACTGGAATAAATAAGTCTTAAAAATAAGAAATGCCGGAGCTGCACCAAAACTAA
>CBFDUR010000423.1:0-2474 GCA_965613005.1 uncultured Ignavibacteriales bacterium | reverse complement strand
CCAATTGTATGAAGTCTTAGTGGAAGTAAAACACCTACCGGATTGTATTCGGGACTTCTATCTTGAAGATCATTAATAGCAAGGTAAATCCAGCTTTTTGGTAAGAAATTATAAGAGAATAAAAATCCTGATGTTAATTGTTCAAGTTTGCCGGTAGAACGCAAAAATACATTGCCGAGATAAATACGAATATTCAAATTATTCATAGGAGTGAAAGAGACATAAGGTCTGCTGTTATAAGTTATCTCTTCTATGTTACCTGATGGATTTCCCTCAATATAAGCATTAAATGATGATCCAAGGCTTAAACTATTTAATGCTTTCCAGTTAATACTTGCTCCTATCCACGAATAAAAGGCAAGATAATCGCGAGCAAAATTATAAGTTCTCGAATATCCACCATATAAATTTCCTCGCCATTTTGGAGATGTATTAAACCAACTGTTAAAATTAACATTGTATGATGTATACTTTACATTAAGATCTTTAGATTTTCCTACAGATGTATTTATTCCAAATCCCCAATTATTTCTAAAATGTATATTAAAACCTAATATTCCGGTTCTGTCGGTATAACTTTCCACATGTTTATAATTAAAGGTAATTCCTCCGTAAAGTATAATTTGGCTAATATAACCATTTTTAGGTAACCAAAGAGGACCCGTTATGGAAGTTAATTCTGCTGTACCAATCCAAGGAACGAATCCGATTTGCTCTATATCGAAATTTTTACCTATATACCTGCCTTCAGCAAGAGTTATCCAATTTTTCCCAATTTTTGTAAATCCGGCAGAAACTGCATAATCACCTTTGGAATCTTTGAAAGAGCGTGCAATTTGGTAAGCCAATTGCCATGCGGGCTTTCGAAATGCACCGTCAATATCTAAAACGCCATAATTATGCCGGTAATTATGCTTGCCGACAAATAACATTCCAACCGACGAGTTTCCGAGAATTTGTTTTTTTATTCTTACTGCGGCAAAATCAGCTTGAGGTTCGGTTATCAATGTACCATCATCCATATAATTTTTCTCTCCGGTCAAAGCAAAAAAGCCGCCATATTCCCATTTATTGATTCTCCCAAAAACTTTTGTGCCTATAATTAATGGAACAAATGAACCATCGGGTAGTTTTTTCCCAATTCTTCTGGAATAAAAAAGTTGTAACGGCTTGTAAAATCCCATATTCTGTTGTTTTCCGGAAGCACTAAATACTTCACTGCCTTCGGTAAAAAATGGTCGACGTTCCGAATAATAAGATTCATAGCGTGAAATATTAAAATTATAAGGATCCGCTTCAATCTGTGCAAAATCGGGATTAGCCGTTAATTGAAATGTTAATTTTGAAGATGGATTATAAAATATATCTAAACCGGCATTTTCGCTTACATTGTATTTGTTGTTTCTTATATATTCAGTTTTAGTTAGTCCAACAGGATAAATTTCCATATTTAAACCTTTTACGTGCGGTTTAAAATTTTCGAAAATCATTTCCCCAAATTTAGATACTCTTAATCCTTCACTTTGTTTATACCGTGACCAGTACATACGTTCATGTAAATTGGGAATCCATCTACCAAAATCAATCCCCCATTTGTTCAATTTCTCATCGTATTGAATAGATTTATATGGTATTTTCATTTCAACTACATATCCCCAGCTATATACTTTAGTTGCGGCAAACCAAATTCCGTTCCAATTGTAATCACTGTTTCGCCCATCATCAAGCAGCCTGGCATCACCCCTAACGCCATTTGCAGAAACGATAAATTTGTATGCAGTACGATTATCATCAAAAGTATCCAACATTATTGAAACATAATCTCCGGAAAAATTATCGAGCATACCGGTAAAACGCTGAATATCTTTTTTATTATCGTAAGCTATTATCAAGACATAAAGTGCATCGTTAGTTGATAAAACCTTAGCCACAGTCTTTCTACTCGGCTTGGTATCGTAGTATGGAGAAAACTCAGTAAAATTAACAGCCGAATCTGCCTGCAACCAAACCGGATCAATAATTCCATCAAGTTTTATTTTTGTATTGATTTTCTTTAGATGTAAAATTTTATGATTGTTATTTGAGAAAGCAGAAACTTTTAAAGTTAATATTAACGTTAGTAAGAAGATAAGTTTTTTCATAGAATAGTATTCTTTTTTTTGCTTAATTGAGATGTATTAAATATTGATAAAATTGCAAAGAGTAAAAAAAATTTTCATGTAGCTTTTAAAATTTATTCTCTATGTAATTGTTTTATAAATATGACTTATTTTTTATTCAAAAAGTTACTATTAAAATTGAATTTTAGTGAAGATAATGATAATCGGCATCATAATATTTTAAATGGTTAATATTTGGGATAGTTTTAATCTAAAATATTACAATGGAAAAAATTAAATTTTATAATATGAATCTTCTCTAAGGGGGTGGAATAAAATAAGTTATCGAATTACAACCCCTAAAGTGTTTAATAA
>CBFDUR010000422.1:0-2478 GCA_965613005.1 uncultured Ignavibacteriales bacterium | reverse complement strand
ATCCCAAATAATTTATGGTGCTATACTTAAATCAATCCATATTTAGAATAGAGCCAAAAGTTTCAGACAACGGGTATGAAAATTAGAACATTAATTTATTTTGTGCTCACATTTCTACCCGATGACCAAATATTATTAGATTCGTTTACATCCGGTAATTGCTGTTCGGGATCGATAATTATCAAATTGAGCAGACTAGTTGACTTATATTTGAAAGTAAATTTACCGCCGCGTTCCCAAATTTCCACCGGTAATTTTACTACTCCGCTATTCCCGTTTGATTCAATCACTTTTACGGTGACCGGCATTACCAATTGATCTTTATTTTCAATTGTAATCAGACTTCCTTTTGAAGGGTCATTATCAATATATTTAACACCGTCTATAGCCTGATCAAGTTTCCATCTTTTAACAAACCAGCCTTTCCAGAACCAATTTAAGTTTTCTCCGGAAGCATCATTCATCGTTCTGAAAAAATTTTCGGGTGTGGGATGTTTAAATGCCCATCGTTTTATATAAGTTCTGAAAGCATAATCAAAACGATTATGCCCTAAAATATATTCTCTAAGAAGTACAAGACCGAGTGCGGTTTTATAATATTCCAACGGATGAAGGTATTGCCCGGGGATTGCATCGGCGTAAGAAATAATCGGCGGGACTTTCTTATTTAAAAATAGCGGGACAATTTCCTTTGCAGGATTACCGCCTTTAGGAGCATATTCAGCATCTCTTTTAGGTGCATATTCACCGTTATTAAATTTTTGAAACGAATAAATATCAATGAATGTATTAAATCCTTCATCCATCCATGCATCTTCACGTTCATTCGAGCCTACGATCATCGGAAACCATGTATGTCCTATTTCATGATCTGTAACCATCCATAAGCTTTTTCTTTTCGCCCTCCAACTGCAGAATACAATAGCAGGATATTCCATTCCCCCAACCGGACCGGCTACATTAACCGCCGATGAATAAGGATATTCATACCAGTGCTTTGAGAAAATTTCAATACTGCTTTTTAAATATTCGGTTGATCTGCCCCATGCCGAATCGCCTGCGCTTTCAATTGGATAAACCGACATAGCCAAGAATGCTTTTTTACTCGGTAAATTTACCTTAGCGGCGTCCCATATAAATGCTTTCGAAGATGCCCATGAAACATCCCGACTGTTGTTTATTTTAAAATGCCATTTCAATCTTCCTTTTTGTACCGGGCGCGTATTAGGGTTGGTAATTTCATCAGCTTTACGAATGAAAATTGTTTTATTGCTTTTTCGTGCTTCATTCAATCGTTCAATTTCCGTATTGGTCAGAACATCATTCGGGTTTTGCAATTTCCCTGAAGCAACAACTATTTGATCCCACGGCACATCAATTGTAAAATCAAAATTACCGTAATCAAGATAAAATTCACCGGCGCCTAAAAACGGGAGATTATTCCAACCGACTATATCATCATAAACAGCCATCCGGGGGTACCATTGTGCAGCTTCATAAATAATACCGTTTTTGGTTTTCATCCAGCCTGAGCGTCCCATACCGTGAGGAGCAAGATTAAAAGAATATTGAATCAATATTTTTATCTGCCCTCCTTTAGCTTTTAATATTTTGGGAAGTCGAATTTGCATTCGAGTATCGGTAATAATATAATCTGCTTTTGATATATCGCCGTCAAAATCTATTTTTACCGATTTAATATCAAAACCGCCATTAAATGACTTTCTAGAGCCAAGCGAAGGCGATGAAGTTAATGCACTGCGTGAATTTTTCTTAAACCGGTTTTGATCTAATTGCAACCATAAAAAAGATAAATTATCAGGGCTATTATTAGTATAAGTTATTGTTTCCTTTCCGGCGATTGATTTATTCTCTGTATTTAAATTTACGGCAATTTTGTAATCTGCACGGTTTGTCCAATAAGCCGGACCCGGTTGTCCGCTACCGCTTCTATAAACGGTGCCCGGATTATTGTCGAACAGGGGATCAAATGCTTTATGCGGATTATATTTTCCTTCTTTTTGTGCAAAGGATAAGTTTCCTAAGAGGAATATGATTAAAATTACGAATGATAAAAAAGATTTATTTTTCATTTTGTTCACCGGTTAGATTATTGTGTTAATAATGTTGATAGACCATCGCTTTCGTATTAAAAGATCAGATATGAAAAAAAATGGTAGTGTCAACTTTAATTGATCTCACTTTAATTTAATGCGTCCTTCCGTTGGTTAAATTAAAAATTCAGATGGATTTTAAATATAACAAAGTGTCTATATTGAATGAAATATAATTGATTATCATTTTTTATGATTAACTCGGCAAAAATAGTAAATCAAATTAAAAATAAAAAATTATTTTCCCTAAAGTTTTCTGAGATTGCAATAAAAAAATTTGAAGAACTCAATTTTGAGGTTAAATCTCCTTTAAAAAATTTTATTGTTATACTATTTACTAAAATATATTTTCGTTTACTAAATC
>CBFDUR010000421.1:0-2478 GCA_965613005.1 uncultured Ignavibacteriales bacterium | reverse complement strand
TTTCTGACAGTATTTAAATCTGAGGCATTATGAATCGGAGCTAGATTATTGCTGCTCTGTAAAACTTTTGCAAGAATGGAAATTTCCTTTAAATAGTGGTTCCTTTGATTGTCGGGTACCAAATACATTATTATAATATAAACCGGAAGATGATCAGAAGCCCCGTACTCAATCCCTTCAGGGCTCCAGCCTATCGAACAGATTAAATCTTCGTCATAAGGGACACGCGCGTGTGGGCATGCAAAACTTTTCCCTAATGCACTAACTGTATTTTTCTCACGAGCTAAAACTAAGCCTTCAACATCAGTTCCATTTGGAACAGAAGGAATTGCTTCAATGATATGCGCTAAAAACTGAAGTGCGTGAAATTTATCATTTTCAGGTAATTCGAATAAACGTCCTTCTTGAAGTGCATCTAATAAACTGTCCATAGTTAATTACCTCCATATTTTTTAAAAAACCATACTTTAACTAGATGTGTGATAATCGCATAAAAAATTAAAAAGCTAATGATCCAAATCCAATAAATTGCCGGGAGAGGTACTAAACCAAAAGTTTCAGCAAAAGGAGAATAGGGAAGCCAAGCGCCTATTAGCATTATGAATAATGTTGTTAAAGTCATTGATAATGAAGCATGACTGCCGAAAAAAGGGACTTTTCTGGAGCGTATGATATGTACGATCAAAGTTTGAGTTAAAAGAGACTCAACGAACCAGCCTGTTTGAAACAACTTTTCAAGGAGTTCTTTTTGGATGATTGAGGTAGAAGGATTTAAGAACTGACTTACTCCGAAGAAAAACCACATTAAAGCAAACGTAGCGTAATCGAAAATAGAACTTAACGGTCCGATGAAAATCATAAATCGTTTTATGTTATTGATTTCCCATTTAAGAGGTTTTAAAACAATTCCTTTATCAACGTTATCGGTAGGTATTCCGGTTTGGGAAAAATCATACAATAAATTATTCAGTAGTATTTGAACAGGGCGCATTGGTAAAAACGGAAATAAATAGCTGGCACCTACCACACTAAACATATTTCCAAAATTGGAACTTGCACTCATACGGATATATTTGACGATATTGGCAAATACCTTACGTCCTTCAATTATTCCGTCTTCAAGAACTAATAAGCTTTTTTCCAGAAGTACAATATCGGCACTTTCCTTTGCCACATCGACTGCCGAATCGACTGATATTCCAACATCTGCAGCTCGCAATGAAGGTGAATCATTTATTCCGTCGCCCATGTATCCGACTACATGCCCTGATTGTCGAAGCGATGATATAACCTTCTCTTTTTGAAACGGTGAGAGTTTTGCAAATATATTAAATTGTTGTACAGTCTTAGAAAATTCTTCCGGCGTTAATTTGCTTAACTCTTCACCTATAATAACATGCTTAACTTGAAGTCCTACATCTTTACAAACTTTTTTAGTTACGAGCATATTATCACCCGTTAAAATTTTAACCTTCACGCCGATACTTTGCAAACTATTGATAGCTGCAGCGGCAGAATCTTTTGGCGGATCGAAAAATGCAATATAACCGAGCAGGGTCAATCCTTTTTCATCATCTGCGGAAAATGAATTTTTTAACGAAGGGAATTCACGGTAGGCAATAGCAAGAACACGATAACCATTATTATTAAGAGTCTCTACTTCTTCGTAAAGATCATCGTGCATCATATCTATAAGCGGATATATTTCATCATCCACCTGATAATTTGAACAAACGGAATAAATCTCTTCAACAGCTCCTTTGCAAATTAAAACATGATATCCTTCATACTCAACTATAACGGACATTCTTCTTCTTTGAAAATCAAAAGGAAGTTCATCTACCAGTTTGCATCGTCCTTCAACATTTAATTCGATGTGTGCTAAAACGGCACGATCTATTAAATTTCTTAATCCGGTTTGATAAAAACTATTTAAGTATGCATACTGAAGTACATCACGGCTTACATCTCCGGTAATATCAACATGTTTTTCCAACACAACTTTATCTTGTGTTAATGTTCCGGTTTTATCCGTACAGAGAATATCTATAGCACCAAAATTTTGAATTGAAGATAATTGTTTTACAATTACCTTCTTTTTTGACATTGTCAATGCACCTTTGGCGAGATTGACTGTAACAATCATCGGCAGCATTTCAGGGGTAAGACCCACTGCAATTGATAACCCAAATAATAATGCTTCAATCCAATCTCCTTTTGTAATTCCGACAATCATAAAAACGGCAAAAACCATAACTACCATAAAGCGGATCATAAGCCACATGAATGACTTTACACCTTTATCAAAGCTCGTTTCAACTCTTTTTTCCGCTAGTTTTTCCGAAATAGTTCCGAAGTATGTTTTTATACCTGTATTGACAACCACACCCCGGGCTGAACCGCTAAGTACATTGCTACCCTGAAAACATGCGTTTTCTAATTCAAATACAAAACCGCTTTTTAATTTAACTTCATCGG
>CBFDUR010000420.1:0-2523 GCA_965613005.1 uncultured Ignavibacteriales bacterium | reverse complement strand
TTGGTTGCAGCCTTTTTTGCAGCTTATATGAGTACTATATCAACTCAACTCAACTGGGGCAGCTCTTACGTACTTAACGATTTTTACAGGCGTTTTATGAAGCCCGGAAAAGATGAAAAGCATTACGTTAAAGTCTCCAGAATTATAACAATATTGTTAATGATTGTTTCAATTATCATTACACTTTTTATTGGAAGTATCTCCGGCGCTTGGGAATTTATTTTGGAAACCGGTGCCGGTGTGGGTTTGGTTTTAATATTAAGATGGTTTTGGTGGCGAATAAATGCGTGGTCTGAAATATCGGCATTGATTGCCCCTTTTTTGGTATTACCTTTTATGGAAATATACCATATAGCTTTTCCGATATCATTATATTACTTGGTCTCAATTACAACGATTGTTTGGTTAATTGTTACGTTCTTAACTAAACCGACCGATGAAAAAGTTTTATTTTCATTTTATAGAAACATTCATCCGGGAGGAGTACTTTGGAAAAAGATATCCGATAAACTGCCGGAAGTTCAAAGCGATACCGGATTTTTGCAAATGTTCATGAATTGGTTATTCGGTGTTATTCTTGTTTATTCAATATTATTTGGGGTAGGAAAATTGATATTCAAAGATTATCTCTCGGCTATTTATTATTTAATAGCCGCTATTGTTTCTACGATAGTGATTTATATAAATTTATCCAATGCCGGTTGGAAAAAAGTAATAAAGTGAATTCCGAAAATTCCATTACTTTTGAATATTTAGAGCATTATTGTTAAATATTACGGATAATTTTAGCTCATTATTTATTATATTAATTATATGTTATACTTTTAACACAAGTTTAAACTGAAAAGCTCAAATTTTCATGCATTATTAAAAATAATAATAATAATCTCTGAAAAGAAAATGGAATTAACTATTGTTTTATTTACCGGATAACAAGTATAGATGCTAATTTTTTATCAATTGAGAATATAATCTTTAGGCGATAATCGATGGCTGAAAAAAAAGATTCTAAATTGAGATATAGTTCAAAATTTAAATTAATAATTGGGATAATTACGGTTGTTCTTATTGCATTGATGTTTCCAAAGGGGGAGTCAATCGAATCGAAAGTATCGGTTGGCTCAATTTGGATACATTCCGATCTTATCGCACAATTTACATTTCCCGTGCTTAAAGATCCGAAAGTATATAAGAAAGAATTAAAAACTGCTGAGGAGAGTGTTTATCCTGTATTTCTAAAAAAGGAAGGTCGAATCCTAATGATTATGGATTCGTTAAAACGTTATGACGGTTTCGTATTAAAAATAATAGATAGTGTTCTTAATGTCGATTCGCTTCAAAATTTAAATCCGACTTTCTTAACAACACAATCATTTATTACCTTAGAAAACATGAGGAAGTATGATCAATTTATGCTTCCGAGTAAAACAATACCGGTTAAAATCTTTTTCACCAAAGTTCGTGATATATTACGCAACATTTATAAAAAAGGAATAATTAATAAACCCCCTGAAAAAGAACTTAAAGATAGTATATCAATTCGTGTGGGCAATGTTGATAGAATTATTCCGATAAAAGATATGCTGAATGTTGAAGAAGCAAAACAGAAAGTTCAAAATGAGATAATACAATTGGGTTATCCGCTGAATGTTGATAGTTTAATGGTAGAATATACAACTCACTTTATTGTTCCCGATGTTCTTTATAGCCGTAATTTAACACAACAGGAGATCAACCATGCGAAAATTCTAGTTTCAAAATACAGTGGAATCGTCAATAAAAATGAAAGGATAATAGCGAAACACGATAGAATAACCAAAGAAACAAAGCTTAAAATAGAATCCTATAAAATATCTAAAGGGGAAAAACTAGGCAGTGACAGTTACTATCTTCAATTTCTCGGAAAAATTCTACATATAGCATTTTTACTTTCTTTACTAACGATATACTTATTTCTTTTCAGAAAGAAAATTTATAACGACAATCTGAAGATTATTATATTATCAATAAACTTTATATTTCTTTCATTTATTACTTTCTTGATAAATCAGGTTTCAATTAATGCTCCCATTCAGTTCTTGATTTTTATACCTGCTTCGGTAATGCTTTTAACTATAATTTTTGATTCACGCGTTGGTTTTTACTGTACCGTAATAATAGTATTAATTACCGGTGCATTGCGCGGTAACGATTATACGTTTGCCGTAATGAATTTATTTGCCGGAGCACTTTCGGTTTATTCCGTTAGGGATATTAAAAACAGGTCACAAATTTTCAGATCTTTTTTATTCATTTTAATAGGTTACATTGTAGTAATATTAGCTTTTGGTTTAGAAAGATTTGCCACACCCGAATCAATATTGATCGAAACATCTTTCGCGGGCTTCAACGCACTTATCAGTCCTGCTCTTACTTACGGCTTGTTAATCTTTTTCGAAAAGCTATTTAAAATAACAACCGATTTAACTTTACTCGAATTATCAAACTTTGACAGACCGTTATTGAAAGAATTAGCTAGAAGAG
>CBFDUR010000419.1:0-2533 GCA_965613005.1 uncultured Ignavibacteriales bacterium | reverse complement strand
ATTATAAACCGTTAAAACGGTTAAAAAAAATTGTTAAGTTATTATTAACCCATGGATTAAGTCGTGGGTTAATGAGACCAAAATAAAAACCTGAACCATTTTAACGGTTTTCATTAGTTTTTTTAGTGGACTCATCAATTGATAAGAAGTTTTGTAAAAAGTTAATTTCAAAACATTACAGCTAAAAATAAGGGTTCGATTCATCTAAAGTTGACTTTCATCACTTTCAAGTATATATTATAAATTAAACAATTTATCAAATGAGGTGATAAAAATGCAAGGTAATAACAATAACGATTTTCTTAAATATGTACCTATTTTTTCCGATTTAGACGATAAAACTTTAGAAAAGATTGCAGACATCGGAATAAGAAAAAATTTTTCTAGAGATACTGTTGTATTATTTGAACACGAAACCGGCTCAGCTCTTTTTGTTATTGCATCTGGAAAAGTTAAAGTATCTCGTGTAAGCGACGACGGTAAAGAGGTAATATTAACTATTTTGGGAGAATCGGATTTTTTTGGCGAAATGGCTATCTTAGATGGACTTACCCGTTCTGCTAATGTTACGGCAATGGAAGATTCCGAATTATTTATTATTCAAAGAAGTGATTTCCTTGAACTGCTCCACAATTATCCTGAAATTGCGGTGGCATTATTACAAGAGCTGACTCAAAGATTGCGTTCTGCGGACATGAAAATTAAATCACTTTCGCTTAAAGACGCTGAAGGAAAAGTTGCAACCGTTATTTTACAATTAGCCGATGATATCGGTAAAATAAAACAGGGTACGGTTGAGATAGATAAACTACCCTATCAACATGATCTCGCAAATATGGCAGGTACCTCCAGAGAAACAATTTCCAGAACTCTTCATTCTTTCGCTAAAAAGGGACTTGTAGAATTGGAAGGTTCCAAATTAAGGATTCTTGATTATGAAAAGTTTAAAGAAATCTTCAGCTAATCAATATTTTTTGAACTCAAACAAATGAACGGAAAAGTTGATTTACATACTCATACGAACTACTCGGATGGATTTTGCTCCCCACGTGAACTTTTACTAAAAGCTAAATCAAAAGGTATAGATACAATTAGTATTACAGACCATGATAATCTTGCCGCAATAAATGAAGCTATCGAATTTGGTAAAACAATCGGTATTAATATTATACCCGGTGTAGAAATAAGTACGGATATCGAAGATAGAGAAGTACACATTCTAGCATATTTTATAGAACCCGGCAATGAAGAGCTTGAAAGATATCTCAGGTTCTTTCGTGAAGAAAGATTTAAAAGAGCTATAAGAATTGTAAATAAACTAAACAATTTGGGGCATTCTATCTCAATTGAAGATGTTTTAAGGTTCGCTAAAAATTCTGCTGTCGGAAGACCCCATATAGCTCAAGCGATGTTGGAAAGAGGAATCGTATCTAATTATTATGAAGCATTTAATAAATATATTGATAATAACGGACCGGCATACGAAAAAAAAGTACATATATCACCTCAAAGTGTTTTCAAAATTATTAATGATTCAGGTGGTTTAACTTTCATTGCCCATCCGGGTAATATGCCTGAAAATATTCTAAAAAAATTAATTTCAGCCGGTGTAGACGGAATTGAAGTTATTCACCCCTCCCACACTCCACAGCTCGTGAGATTTTACAGAGGGATTGTTAATGAATATTTTCTTCTTGAATCCGGCGGTTCTGACTTTCATGGAGGTAAACGTGAAGATGACAAAAATTTTGGGACTTTTTTTACAAGTATGCAAATTGTAGAAACTATGAGGCAACAATTAATAAGAAATTCAGCGTAATTTTTTAATAATGTTGATTTGTAAACCGGTTGCTAAATTGAATTATTTTTCATGTAATGGAACAAACTTGTTAATCATTATATAAAACTTAGGGTTTTAATAAATTATTCTATAAACATTTTATAACTGATGTTAGAGAAATGAATATAATAATAGAAGGAAAATTAGTTACAAAAGATCGAAAATTTGCAATAGTGGTTAGTAGATTCAATGAATTTATCGGTCAAAAATTATTAGAAGGTGCGCTCGATTGCCTTAATAGACACAACTGCCCGGAAGAAAATATCGATATTGTTAAAGTTCCTGGTGCTTTTGAAATTCCGTTAACTGCAGATAAATTAGCAGCTACAAATAAGTACTCTGCTATTATTTGTCTTGGTGCCGTTATAAGAGGTGCTACCCCTCATTTCGAATATATTTCGAGCAACATGAGTAACGGAATCGCCCAAATTTCCTTAAAATACAGCATACCGGTAATATTTGGTGTACTTACAACCGATACAATTGAACAAGCAATTGAAAGAGCAGGAACTAAGGCTGGGAATAAAGGTTGGGATGCTTCTCTCACAGCTATTGAAATGGCTGATTTAATTTCGCAATTATAATTTAATATGACTATCGTATGTTATACCCAATATAATTACATTAATATCTTATCGGTAATATTCGTGTTATTTTTGGCAGAAAATATTGATTTGTAATTGGTTTAATATT
>CBFDUR010000418.1:0-2536 GCA_965613005.1 uncultured Ignavibacteriales bacterium | reverse complement strand
ACACTTTCGGCAATATTCAAATCACTGCCTGGAATTATCCCTACCATTCCGGTTGTCTTATTTTCCAGACTGGGAGACAGAGTTGGAAAAGGTGTTAGAACAGCACCGAGGGATGCATTACTGGCAAGCTACTCTAAAAATAATACCGGAGCAATTTTCGGTTTTCACCGGGGTATGGATACGCTTGGCGCTGTCATCGGTCCTGCTGTTGCATTAGTTCTTTTACATTATTATCCGGCTAATTATATTTTGATATACTTAGTTGCTTTTATCCCATCGTCAGCGGCGGTATTTTTTTTTTTTTTCGTTAATGACAAACCTGTAAAAAAAGAAGAGAGAATAAAGTCTAAATACTTTGATTTTTGGAAAGGCGCTCCATCATCATATAAAACCTTATTATCTTTATTAACGGTCTTTTCAATTGTTAACAGTAGTGATGTATTCCTCATATTAAAGTCGCAGCATATCTTACATTCCGCTATTCTGGCT
Organism: uncultured Ignavibacteriales bacterium; assembly: GCA_965613005.1. Taxonomy (GTDB): domain Bacteria; phylum Bacteroidota; class Ignavibacteria; order Ignavibacteriales; family Ignavibacteriaceae; genus CAVVVS01. Next base: position 2,047 of record CBFDUR010000418.1, on the reverse strand, counting down.
ATAGTAGGGTATATTTTGTACAACATTGTTTATGCCGTTACATCATATCCAATGGGGAAATTATCCGATTTACTTGGAAAGAGAAAAGTATTTGCAGGGGGACTGTCGGTGTTTTCGGTAGTTTATTTGGGTTTTGCACTTGTAGATAACATTTTTTTTATTTACGGATTGTTTTTACTATATGGTTTGTATGCGGCTTCTACCGAAGGGATCGCGAAAGCATGGATATCCGATCTTATACCGGATAATATGCGGGGAACTGCAATCGGTCTGTTAACTATGCTTTCCAGTTTTGCCGCTATGATTGGGTCATTATTAGCCGGAATTTTATGGGATCAATTCGGTTCCCGGGTTCCTTTCCTTTTCTCTTTTGTCATTAGTTTTGCAATTGCCGTATTTTTTATTTTGATGAAAGACAATGAATGAAGGAAGGTTTATTTATGAAGCACATTTCAAAAAGTTAATTTTAATTATTCGAATTGTGAATATTAACAAGAACCGAAGCTTTTTACAGCAATTCAGAGTCAAAATTAAAATTACCAAAAACAACACATTATGAGTTAATAAAAAATATTTTTTCTGTTAAATTTGCATAAATTATCGTAGAACAGAGTACTGATTTATCTTACAAAAAATTAGGCTCTGAATCGCTGATAATGATCTGCTTATCACGTAAGTTAAATTTTTATATGTAAATTTTTAATTAGTCCGGCGGACTTTTTACAGATAAGCCTCCCTTATTTAGAACATGTGTGTAAATCATTGTGGTTTTTACGTTTTCATGTCCAAGCAGTTCTTGTACGGTTCTTATGTCATATCCATTTGCGAGCAGATGTGTTGCAAAGCTATGACGGAATGTGTGGCAGCTTGCGGGTTGCTCAAAGTTTGTTTTTCCAATAGCCAATTTAACCGCTTTTTGCAGTACCGATTCGTGAATGTGGTGACGGTGTATTTTATTGCTGCGGGGGTCTTTAGAATTTTTGGATGATGGGAAAAGATATTGCTTCACCACGTGAGATAATCATTTAAACAGCATTTTATATATCTTTTTCAGATCATAGTACATAAACAAAGTATTTCATATTCCATATCTCACGTGGCAAGCCCAATCGATTTTTCTGCGGAAGGATATTTCTCCGATAGTGCATTAGGTAAATATACACTTCCGAAACCATCCAATAAATCTTGTTCGTGAGTTAGCTTTACACGTTTTATTTGGAGTTTTAGAATATCAATTAATGTTTCCGGAAGAATTGTAATACGGTCTTTTTTCCCTTTCCCGTCGCGTACAATTATTCCGTTATTACTAAAATCAACATCTTTTATGCGTAAACGAACACACTCCATCAAACGCATTCCCGTGCCATAAAGAAGCGATGCCATCAGTTTATTTACGCCGCTCATATTTGCCAATACACTTTTTGCTTCGGCGGGTGAAAAAACTACCGGAATTTTTCTTCTTCGTTTTGCTCTTTCAATACCATTAATGTCATCCAACTCAATTTTTAGTACATGTTTATATAGAAATATAATTGCATTAAACGCTTGATTTTGTGTTGAAGCCGATACATTTTTATCTATGGCAAGATAAGATAAATATTCACGGATATGGGTTTCTGATAATTCGGAAGGATGCGTTTTGTTGTGAAAAAGGATGTATCTTTTTACCCAATTAACATAAGCTTTTTCAGTTTTTATACTATAATGCTTAAGTCTAATTACTTCGCGAACTTGATCAAGTAGTTTCATAAATTAAAAATATAAAAAAATTAATAAGATTTGATAATGATATTACAAAGAATAATATACAGAATTATACAATATAAATACATTAGTCGTACTTTCAAAAATTTAAAAAATTTATAAGAATATTTTCTTATTTATTTTTGAAACGATTGCTTTTGTTATATTTAATCAATGACTTAAAATATATTTTTATAATACTGAAGTTCACTTTATTAAGTATCACAAAATATAATGAAGATTGTGATATACAGTGTAGGGCAAGTTAATTAATAGTTAGGCTCATAAAAAACAGGGCCAATTG
>CBFDUR010000417.1:0-2541 GCA_965613005.1 uncultured Ignavibacteriales bacterium | reverse complement strand
ATGACTATGGATTTACATGCTTCACAAATCCAAGGTTTTTTTGATATACCGCTCGATCATTTATACAGCTCTACCATCTTTAGCGGTCTTTTTTCAAAAATTGAAAATGATTTAGTTGTCGTTTCACCGGATGTGGGCGGTATAAAGATGGCTAGGTCTTATGCTAAACGTCTTCATGCGGAGTTGGTTGTGATTGATAAACGGAGACCTCAACAAAATTTTGCTGAAATTGTGCATATAATCGGTGATGTTAAAGATAAAGATGTTCTTTTAGTGGATGACTTGGTAGATACTGCCGGTACATTGGTCAGTGCAATAGAAGCTCTCAAAAGGAAGGGAGCCAGGAAAATATACGGTTCGATTACGCATCCCTTGCTATCCGGTTCTGCTATAGAGCGGATTGAAAAATCTGATATTCATAGGCTGTATATTTCCGATACGATTCCGTTAAATGAAGAAGTAAAATCCGATAAAATTTCGGTAATTACTGCGTCGGAAATATTTGCCGAAGCAATTCGTCGTACATATAACAATGAATCAATTAGTTCATTATTTGATATAGATAAAGGTTAATATAAGTATTTGGAGATATAATGGAAAAAATAGTCTTAGCAGCAAAAAAGAGAGAAAATAAAACTAAATCTTCTAAAAGTATTTTAAGAAATAGCGGAAGAACTTTAGGCGTTTATTATTCGAGACACAACGATTCTATCGCAATTGATGTAAGTGAGAAAAAGCTTAAACCTCTTGTGTTTACAACTGCCACTCACTTAATTAATTTGCAAATAGAAGGTGAAGGCGAGCATGATTGTATTTTAAAAGACGTACAATTTGATCCTATTACAGATGAGGTTGTCCATTTCGATCTTATGGGGTTAATAAAAGGAGAGAAATTTCAACTGGAAGTCCCTCTGATTTTTAAAGGCAATCCTGTTGGTGTTAAAGAAGGCGGGGTTTTGCAGTATTTGTTACACAAGCTGGATATTGAATGTCTTCCGAAAGATATTCCTCCTCATCTGGAAATTGACATCCAAAATTTAAAAGTTGAGGATTCTATTCACGTTGAGGACATTTCTTTTGAAAATGTTACTATATTAAATTCTGTAGATTCTGTAATCGTTTCGGTAACTCATCCGAAATTAGAGACAGTTGAAACTTCAGAAGAAGAAGGAGAGGAAAAAAGCGCTGGACCTGAAATTATTAGTAAGGATAAAGAACAAGAAAAACAAGAAAGTTGATTGATTAGAAAGTGCGCTTAGTCTTAGGAATAGGTAATCCGGGTAGCCGTTATCAATTTAATAGGCACAATGTAGGATTCATGTTGCTAGATTACTTTGCTAATAAACATTCACTCTCTTTCAAACCTTCCCAAAGTGATTATTATTGTATCGAAGGGAAAATTGAGGATTCAAATTTTTCACTTATTAAACCTACTACTTATGTGAATAATACAGGTTTCGCCGCTTTGGATGTTTTAAATAAATATAGAATTGAAACAACTGATTTGTTGGTCGTTTGTGACGATGTTAATCTAAACGTTGCCGCTATAAGAGTGAGAATTTCAGGCGGAGACGGCGGACATAACGGCGTTAGTTCAATTATATATCATTTAAATACAAATAATTTTCCGAGGCTAAGGATTGGTATCGGAAACGATTTTCAGCATGGTTATTTAGCCGAATATGTACTAACAGACTTTCCAAATCATGAATTAAATGAACTTGAAAAAAGTTTCGTTTTGGCAGCCGCGTTAATTGAAGATTTTATTAAAGGCGGTATAAAGCAAATGCTCAATACAAACAGCAAACTAAATAGAAGTGATTCTCATAATAATTTATTAAATCAATAAAGGGCAACAGGGAGAATTTTATGAATGTTAACTACTATTTGATAATTCCGTTATTTGGAGTTATTGCACTTCTTTTTACTATTTGGAAAACATCTTGGGTAAAGAAACAGGATGCCGGAACAGAGAAAATGCAAAAGATTTCCGGTCATATAGCCGAAGGGGCTATGTCGTTCTTAAAATCAGAGTATAAAATTTTGGCTATCTTTGTAATATGTGTCGGTATCTTATTAGCTGTTTCTGCAAACCCACAGGAATCATCACCATTAATTGCAGTATCATTTCTAGTCGGTGCGTTTTGTTCGGCTCTAGCAGGATTTATAGGTATGAAAGTAGCTACAAAAGCTAATGTTCGAACCACAAATGCTGCCCGCAGCGGGTTGGATAAAGCTCTTGAAATTGCATTTGCCGGTGGTTCTGTTATGGGGCTGGGGGTTGTTGGGCTTGGCGTTTTAGGGCTGGGCGTTTTGTTCGTGATTTATGGTGATATGTTCGGTATCGATAAAGCAGGTCTTCCCAAAGTTATAACCGTTATAACCGGTTTCTCCTTTGGCGCGTCTTCTATTGCATTATTTGCCCGCGTAGGAGGAGGAATTTATACAAAAGCAGCCGATGTGGGTGCAGACCTTGTCGGTAAAATTGAAGCAGGTATCCCTGAAGATCATCCGTTAAATCCGGCTACCATTGCCGATAAT
>CBFDUR010000416.1:0-2544 GCA_965613005.1 uncultured Ignavibacteriales bacterium | reverse complement strand
GCGGTTGAAGACTGTACCGGATGCGGTGTTTGCGTTGATATATGTCCTGCTAAAAATAAAAAGGAAACAAAACTTAAAGCTATAAATATGCGACCTCAATTACCTATCCGGGAACAAGAAAGAGTTAATTGGAATTTCTTTTTAAACATACCTGACTATGATAGAACCAAATTAAATGTTGCACAAATAAAAGAATCTCAATTTCTCGAACCTTTATTCGAATTTTCAGGTGCATGTGCCGGGTGCGGCGAAACACCTTATGTTAAGCTTGTAAGTCAACTGTTCGGTGACCGGGCTATTATTGCTAATGCTACCGGTTGTTCTTCGATTTATGGTGGAAATCTTCCTGCTACTCCCTGGACTGTAAATAAAGACGGCAGAGGACCTGCCTGGTCAAATTCTTTGTTTGAAGATAATGCCGAATTTGGTTTCGGTTTTCGTTTGGCTATCGATAAACATACTAAACACGCTAAAAACCTGGTTTCAAAACTTGCAAATGAAATTGGAACCGATTTGGCAGACGAATTGCTAAATGCCGATCAAAAAGACGAAGCCGGAATTTATGAACAAAGACAAAGAGTATCGGTATTAAAGCAGAAGCTAAACGATCTATTAAATATCAAAGATAAAGAAAAAATGGGTGATATTAAGCATTTACTAAGTCTAGCTGATTATCTGGTTAAGAAATCCGTTTGGATAATGGGAGGTGATGGTTGGGCATATGATATCGGTTACGGCGGTTTAGACCATGTGCTCGCTTCGGGGAAAAATGTAAATGTATTAGTACTCGATACCGAGGTTTATTCGAATACCGGAGGACAGATGTCAAAGGCTACCCCTAGAGCAGCAGTTGCAAAGTTTGCTGCTGCAGGCAAACCAATTGCAAAAAAAGACCTGGGCTTAATGGCAATTTCTTATGGTAGCGTTTATGTTGCAAAAGTTGCAATGGGATCTAATGATGCCCATACTGTGAGAGCATTTCTTGAGGCTGAAGCTTATGATGGACCATCTATAATAATTGCTTATAGCCAATGTATTGCACATGGTATTGATATGGCTAGAGGTATGCAAGATCAAAAAGCTGCCGTTGATTCCGGTTACTGGCAACTTTACAGGTTTAACCCCGAATTGGCAAAGAAAGGGCAAAATCCATTTAAGCTTGAATCGAAACCTCCGAAAATTCCGCTGAAAGATTATGCTTATATGGAAACCCGTTATAAAATGTTAACTAAAACTCATCCTGAAGCTGCCGTTAAATTATTAGAACTAGCTCAGCAAGATGTATTCGATAAATGGAAAACTTATGAGCAACTTGCGGCTCAAAAATTTGCAGAGAATTTAGGAAAACAAAATATCGGTAAGTGACTTTTTAATGCAGAACATTTGTCCGGTTCTATGACGTCGGTCAATTTGAAAATGAATGATAATATATCATGATTAATTAAATGAATTCTGAAAATTGAGGAATATAGTAAGGAAATATTATGGATATATCAACTACATATTTGGGTTTGAAATTATCTAGTCCAATTGTTCCCTCTGCTGGACCTTTACAAAGAGAAATCGGGAATATAAAGGCAATGGAAGATAACGGTGCGGGTGCAGTGGTCTTATTTTCTCTTTTTGAAGAGCAAATTGAACATGAACAAATGGAATTGGAAAAAGCTTCTCATCACGATGAAAGTTATGCTGAAGCGCTTTCTTATTTTCCACCTTCAGTTGATTTTAAAACAGGACCGGAAGAATATTTAGAGTATATCCAAAAAGCAAAGGGATCTGTTGATATACCGGTTATTGCTAGTTTGAATGGAAAATCCTTGGGCGGATGGATAGAGTATGCTAAAAAAATTGAAGAAGCCGGTGCAGATGCTCTGGAGCTTAATATTTATAGATTATCAACCGATACAAAGCAATCGAGTCAAGATGTTGAAAATGATTATTTCGAAATAGTTAAAGAAGTAAAATCTTCGATAAAAATTCCGATCGCGGTTAAATTGGGTCCTTTTTTCAGTTCAACTGCATGGGTTGCAGCTCAATTGGATAAAGTCGGAGCAAACGGACTTGTACTTTTTAACCGATTTTATCAGCCTGATATTGATCTGGAAAACTTAGAAGTTGTTCCGGATGTTTTGTTAAGTACTCCGATGGAAATGAGGCTCCCTTTACGTTGGATTGCAATTTTGTATGGGAAAATTAAAGCTGATCTAGCTGCAACTAGCGGAGTTTATAACGGGGAAGATGTTCTAAAATTAGTGATGGCGGGCGCTTCCATCACTCAAATGATTTCGAGCCTGATAAAATTTGGTATAGGGCATATAGCTGAAGTAACTACACAATTACTTCAGTGGATGGAAACGAATGAATATGAATCGCTTGAACAAATGAAGGGAAGTATGAGTTATAAAAATGTGGAAAATCCTTCTCAATTTGAACGCGCTAATTATATGAATATTTTGAATTCATATAGGCTCCCTTCATGATCTCACCTATGTAAAATAGGGATCCGGCTCACAGAAAAGATAACTCTAAGGAGAAAAGAAGGAC
>CBFDUR010000415.1:0-2575 GCA_965613005.1 uncultured Ignavibacteriales bacterium | reverse complement strand
AAGTTTTAATAACTCCGTACGAAGTGCGGAGATAAAGAGATACACAAAACATCCGCCAACTACGAAGTAGTTGAAATAAGATTTTCCATTCTAAGATATTCAACTTGAACTACTCCGTAGTTCTATTTTTTGTTTTTCTACCTTCTTTCTATGGATTGCATCCATAGTTATTAAAAATTGAAGTGCTTCGCACTTCCCGGAAAACTACGCGGTTAATTTAAATAATAGGATACTTAATCGACTGCGAAGCAGTCAAAGTTTTAATAACTCCGTACGAAGTGCGGAGATAAAGAGATACACAAAACATCCGTCAACTACGAAGTAGTTGAAATAAAATCTCGCAGTTCACGCGTTAAATATTATCCTTATGATAATCATTTTGATTATGTTTTATAATTTAATTCTATCTATTTTAATATTTAGAAATTTTTACATAACATTAAATGATCATTGTTTATGTTAAAATTTTTTTCGCAACTGAAACATCAAAGTATATCAAGCGAAAATAAAGTGTATAATTTCCGGAGAGCCGTTATTGACCTCAGAAAAAGTTATTGAAATAGAAAATCTTTCTAAAAAGTTTAAAGATATTCAAGCCGTTAAAAATTTGAATTTATCGGTATATCGAGGAGACGTTTTCGGATTTTTAGGTCCTAACGGTGCCGGTAAAAGCACAACTATTAGAATGATGCTTTCATTGATTACCCCTACCAATGGTAAAATAAAATTATTCGGAAAATCATTATTACAGAATAGGATTGAAATACTTCGCAACATCGGGGCTATAGTCGAAAAACCTGACTTTTATCAATATTTAAGCGCCTATAAAAATTTGGAGATACTTGGGAAAATATCTAAAACCGATATCTCTAAAAAAAGGATAATGGAAGTCCTTGAGCTGGTGGGACTTTTGAAACGATACAAAAGTAAAGTTAAAACTTTTTCGCACGGAATGAAACAACGCTTGGGAATTGCTCAAGCACTTTTGCATAATCCCGATTTAATTATACTCGACGAACCTACTGCAGGCTTAGACCCACAAGGCATGAAAGAAATAAGAGACTTGATCATTCATTTAAGTAAAGATAACAATAAGACTATTTTTCTTTCTTCCCATATTTTGCACGAAGTTGAATTGGTTGCTAATCGAATGATAATAATTAATAAGGGTTCTAAAATAGTTGAAGGTAATGTTAAAGATTTATTAAACTCAAAATCTTTGAAGGTTACGGTAGAGGTTAATGATACGGAAAAATCAAAACAGATTCTCTCGGGCACATTATGGAGTGATAAGTTGGTTAGTATTGAAAAAAACAAGATGATTTTCAAATTGGAGGATTTGGAAATTGCCCGGTTAAACAGGTATTTCGTTCAGAATAATATTGCAGTAAATGCGTTGATCCCGGCTCGTTCACTGGAAGAATATTTTTTAAATATCATGGGAAAAGAATCTTTATGACCACATTGATTAATATAGAGCTATATAAAATATTTAAAAAGTGGCGGACGTATACCGGCTTTATTGCAATCGTAGTTTTAGTTTCTATTGTACAATTGGCTATGTATTTTCAAGGGCAGCGTTCCATTAATTATATAACCGGCGAGCTTAGACAGTCATTCGTTTTTGTCGGTAATTTATTGAATGGATATTTTATAGCTCACATGATATTAAACAGCTTGGCAATTCTCATTCCATTTTTAATTACTTTGGTTGCGGGTGATTTGTTAGCCGGCGAGGCTACCGCCGGAACTTATAGAATGTTGATTACCAGACCGGTCTCCCGGTTAAGATAGTAAGCTCAAAATTTATTGCCGGGCTTCTATATGTTGCATTGCTGATTTTATTCCTTGCAGTATTGAGTTTGGGAGGAGGATTGATATTATTCGGCAGTGGGGAATTAATTGTATTAAAACAAAATATTATTATTGTCCTAGCACAAAACGATATAATTTGGAGGTTTTTATTTGCTTATGCTTTTGCCGTATTAAGTATGGGCGTTGTTACTGCCTTATCTTTCCTTTTCTCCGCTCTTGTTGAAAATGCAATCGGTCCTATTATCACAACCATGACGATAATTATTATATTTATGATTATTTCAGCAATTAACATCGATATTTTTCAATCGATAAAACCATATCTTTTTACGAACTATTTCGGGGCATGGAAGATTTTTTTTGATAAACCGGTTGATATTCCCGAAATAATAAAAGCTATTTTAATTTTGTTAGCGCAATTGCTTGGGCTGTTTGCATTGGCGGCTTATATCTTTCAGAAGAAAGATATTCTTACTTAATGCTAAAGTTTTTTTATTGAAATTGGAGTAATGATAATGATCCGTATACTTTTTTTGTTAACGTTTGCTTTAAATATAATTTCAGGGCAAATTAAAGATCCAAATACAATATTAAATAAAGTGAAAGAAAATTTTAACCGTATTAAAAATTATGAAGTTGATGTACATATTAAAGTTGATGTGAATTTTTTGAAAATCCCCGAATCAAATGCAAAAATTTATTTTAAACAACCCGATAAAGTTAAAATTGAATCAAAACAATTCGCGCTTCTGCCGAAAGA
>CBFDUR010000414.1:0-2592 GCA_965613005.1 uncultured Ignavibacteriales bacterium | reverse complement strand
TTCTTATTTTTGATAATTGCGAAGAGGAATTAGATGATAAAATTGTCTAGTGTATCATTTATTTTATAGATTTTATGATGGAAGATAGTTTTTTATTTGCAATAATCTTTTCAATATCATTCTCATTTTGCCTAATTATATTAGCTCCGTTACGAAAGGCATTAATTTTAAAAGGGTTTTCACCTAAATAATCCATAAAATCGGCAATACCTTCCAAAAGTTTTATAATATTTTTTTTATCTGACATAATTTATAATTAAATACATCTGAATAAAAGTTGAAACAAATCCCAAAACAGAACCGGCCATAACTTGCGAAATCGAATGACATTTTAATTGGATCCTAGACCATCCCACTAACATAACTAATATTATAAAAAGGAAACTTAGCGGACCCCATATAAAAACAGCAGCAGCTAATGCACCCGCGCTACCCATTGCATGTACACTAATTTTCCAATATTTATTTATCATTATAATAATAAGCGTATTTGAAATATAACAAAACCAAAACGATATTGAAATGATATTTATTTTGTATACTATAAATATTAGTAAACCAATTACATAAAACAATACCGCGATTAAAAACGGTATAGTCCTTTGCTCCTTAATTGATGCATCGATATTGACAAGTTGTCCTTTTTTATAAAAATAAAAGAATAACAATATCAAGAATGCAAATCCGAAAGTGCTTGCGACAGCAATAGTTATGAATGATTTTACTATCGATGACTCAAACTTAAAAGCAAGCACAATAAATATTAAAAGCGTAAAAGATGGGGGAGCAAAAATGGTAGAAATAATTCTTGCAATTTTATTGTATACAGTCTGTTCCAAGTTATTAATTATTTTAATGAAAAAAAGAGAGAGAAATAAGAGACATTAAATTTACACAACTACTTTATCTTTTAATAAATCTTCCAGATAGCGCAGCAGAATATCTTCCACTTCTTGATATTCAATTGGAGACATTAAAGTTTTTTTCATAAGTGAAACGTTATTAAGTCCTTTTAAATAGCCGGAATAGAATTTTCTATGTTCTATAACCGCTCTTTTTTCTCCTTTCACATTCACGGCAATTTTTAGATGATGCAAACATGTATTAATTCTTTTTTCCTCATCAACCATATTTGATATATAACCGGTATTCAGTAATTGTTTTGCTTCCTCGAATATCCACGGATTTCCGATAGCTCCACGAGCTATCATAACTGCGTCAGCTCCGGTTTCATCAAATGCCAGTTTTACATCATGAGCAGTTAAAACGTTTCCATTGAGTCCAACGGGAATATTTACTACCTCTTTGATCTTTGGTATCCAAGACCAATCCGCTTCCCCTTTATGCCCCATTGAACGAGTTCGGCAATGCACAATAATGGCTTTTGCACCGGCATCTTCCATTCTTTCGGCAATCTCAAGAATTTTAATACTATTATTATCCCATCCCAAACGAGTTTTAACCGTAACAGGAATTGAAATAGAATCAACTACTGCTTTAACAAGTTGCTGCATATATTTAGGGTCTTTCAACAAACCTGCTCCAGCATTGTTTTTAACCACATTTTTAATCCAGCATCCTGCATTTATATCCAAAATATCGGGATTTTCTTTCTCAGCAATTTTAGCTGCCTCAACCATTGAAGTTAAAACGCCGCCATAAATTTGAATTCCCACAGGTCTTTCAGCATCTACAACTTCCAGCTTTTTATGGGTTTTTTCAGATTGCCGTATAAGCCCCTCGGAATTTACAAATTCCGTGTAGACCAAATCTGCTCCTAATTCTTTACAAATCAGCCTAAAAGATACATCCGTTATATCCTCCATCGGAGCTAACAGAATTGCTTTTTCTATTTCTATTTTACCTACTTTAAACATCTATAAAATATAAAGTAAAAACTGTAGAATTAGCTATATTTTTACCCGCAATATCGGGAACCGAACCATGTGCAGCTTCAAAAATAGCGATATCATCACCTGAATGACGTAATGTTTTTGTTGTCGCTTTAATAATTTCAGAACTTATTCCATCACAGTGTATAAGAGATAATTTAATACTCACCTATTTCATTTCCTAAAATCATAATTTACTTCAATTATTAAATATAACAATAATAATCCAAAGTAAGCATGTTGAAATCATTATCTGCTCTCACTATCCAACAATGTGAAGTATACTTCCAATAACCGTAACCAATGCTCCTGCAACCACCAGAGCAGTTATCCAATATATGGGATTTCCCCGTACAGAGATTGCAAGACTCACACCGAAGACGCCCAATGCCAAAATGGCTGCAATAATCGGGAGCCATGTAAAACTTGGTATCATAACACTTACAAGAAGTGGTAATAGGGCACCGGTAAAGCCGGCGACTGTTCCGACTGAGGTAACTATTATCGCTTTACGGATTATAACCCGGCCCAACCGGCTATTTATTAAGTGTACAGGAGAGTTTAGGTTAAGTTCTTTCGAGGCATGTACCAGTTCACGGCGGAGCCTGGCATACTCGGCAACGTAAAAGGTAAATACGCTTGGGAGAGCCACTCCAACAGCGATGCGAATTGCCAGACCAGGACCGATATTCCCCCCAAC
>CBFDUR010000413.1:0-2595 GCA_965613005.1 uncultured Ignavibacteriales bacterium | reverse complement strand
GTGGATATTTACGAGTTGGCGAAACTGGAGCGGGCCATTTTGTAAAAATGGTTCATAATGGTATTGAATACGGAATTATGCAATTAATTTCCGAAACCTATGATGTTTTAAAACGTGGTTTAGGGTTGAATAACGATGAACTGGCGGATATTTACGGCAAATGGAATCAAGGCAAATTACAGTCGTTTTTAATCGAAATTACTTCGCATATTTTCAAACAAAAAGATGATAAAACAGATAAATATCTAATAGACGTAATTCTCGATGCCGCCAAACAAAAAGGTACAGGTCAATGGACATCGCAAGATTCAATGGAATTAAAGATTCCTGTTCCAAATATTGATATAGCTGTTGGTATGCGTGATTTATCTGCTTTTAGAGAGGAAAGAGTCGTAGCATCGAAAATACTTTCCGGACCTATTTTCCAGTTCGATACACCAAAAAATGATTTTATTGTTAAATTGGAAAATGCTATCTTTTTTGCAATGATTACCACCTATTCGCAAGGTATGGTTTTGCTTAAAAAGGCTTCGGAAGAATATAAATATAATCTGAAATTAAGTGACATTGCTACAATTTGGCGGGGCGGATGTATTATTCGATCAGGCTTGCTGGAGGATATTCGAGCTGCTTACGATGATTTACCTGATTTACCGAATTTACTCGTCGATCCGAAATTCTCAAGATATCTGGCGGAAAATCAAAATGATATTAGAGAAGTCATCTCTGCAGCCGTCAAAATGGGTATTCCAATTCCAGGGCTTTCTGCTGCACTGGCTTACTATGATGAGTATAGGAGTAAAAAAATGCCGACAAATCTAGTCCAAGCACAACGTGATTTTTTTGGTTCACACACTTATGAACGTGTGGATGAGCCGGGAATATTTCATACTCAATGGGATTAAAATTAAGGAGTTACTATGGAATCTAACAGAATACCGGATCCTTCAACTATCATAATTTTTGGAGCAGCCGGTGATCTTACATGGCGAAAATTAATTCCGGCAATTTACGATTTATATCTTGATAAATGGGTAACCGACAACTTTGCCGTTATAGGAATTGATATAAAAGACTACTCTAATGAACAATTCAGAAAGAGATTATTAGACGGCGTAAATAAATTTTCTAGAAATGGAAAAGTTAAAAGTGAAAAATGGGAAAAATTTATTTCCATGATAACTTATCAAAAAACTGATTTTACCGATACTGCATCGTACGAAAAATTAGGCAACCAATTACAAGAAATTGAAAAAAAATCGGGAAGAATAACCAATCGTATTTTTTACATGGCTATTCCTCCACGCTTTATTGAAACAATTGCCACTAATATCTGTCATGCAAAATTAACTACCGATAAGCTCCACTCAAGAATTATTGTTGAAAAACCTTTTGGGCATGATCTGCAGAGCGCCAAATCGCTAAATCTCTCTTTGAGAGAAATATTCAACGAGTGTCAAATCTATAGAATTGACCACTATCTTGGAAAGGAAACAGTCCAGAATATATTAGCATTCCGGTTCGCCAATGCTTTATTCGAACCTATATGGAATAGAAGATATATAGATCATGTACAAATAACCGTAGCCGAACAAGTTGGTGTAGAACATCGGGGGAGCTATTATGATCATGCCGGAGCGATGCGGGATATGATACAAAATCATCTGCTTCAATTATTGTGTTTAATTGCGATGGAGCCGCCGGTATCTTTCGATGCTGATGAGATACGCAACAGAAAAGTAGACGTTCTTCATGCAATAAGAGAAATTAAAAAAGATGATATTCATGAAAATGCGGTGCGCGGGCAATATGGTGAAGGCTGGGTTAAAGGGGAAAAAGTTAAAGGATATCGTGAAGAACCCGGTGTTGATAAAAATTCAAATACCGAAACTTTCGTAGCGGTTAAATTTTTTGTAGATAATTGGAGATGGCAAAATGTTCCTTTTTATCTTCGTACGGGGAAAAAATTGCATGAAAAATCTTCCGTAATTACAATTCAATTTCGTCCTGTGCCACATAGATCGTTTCCCTCCGAATCAATAGAAAATTGGCAACCTAACCGGTTAATATTAAGCATCCAACCACTGAAAGGAATGCGATTGAGATTTCAAGCTAAACAACCCGGCTTAAAAATGTTGCTTAAACCGGTTGATATGATATTCAATTATAATGAAGCCTATACTTCTAAACCGCCTGAAGCATACGAAACTTTGTTGTTGGATGTAATCATAGGCGATGCTACTCTGTTTATGAGAGCTGACCAGGTTGAAGCGGCGTGGAATGTAGTAATGCCGATCTTAAATGCATGGAAATCTAATCCGCCACAGGATTTTTCTAATTATGATGCAGGTACTTGGGGACCTGAAGATGCCGAAGCGCTGATTGCCAGAGACGGTCATAATTGGGTGATGTTGCCGCTCAGGGCAAATAATCAATGAGGCATATCTAAAAAATGGTGGTTTTAAATTTGTTTATATTAACAAAAATCAAAACCTTTATTAAAAATTGAAGAAGACCTTGATACTTTTGCTGTTCTCACCGGTCATTCAGCTCTAAATTATTCTTCCTAACCTGGACAAGCCGGAACCAAAAAGG
>CBFDUR010000412.1:0-2615 GCA_965613005.1 uncultured Ignavibacteriales bacterium | reverse complement strand
AGGGAGTGGAATAAAATAAGTCATCCATTTATAATTTCTAAAGTCTTTAATAACAATGGCTTATTCCTGTGTTTCAAATGAGTTATTCTATTCCACCCCCTTACCGCGCTAAGTTAATACCTTTACCCATAGTGTGAGATCAATCTATGGTTCATTCATTCCGTTCTTTCCACTGAAAGTAATAAATCTATTAGAGTAAGCTCACATATATTCCACTCATTCCCGACAATGAGAAAAAAATCCCTTTACACCCCAAATAATTGTCATTAATGAAAAAAAAGAAAGAAAAACAAACAAATTTTTAATAAATTTGCATGGTATAATCTTTGGTATAATAAAAGCTTAAAATCCAAAGTATACTAATTTTAAAGCGAAGAGAGTAAAATGGAAAACAAAAAAGTAACAATAGACGGTAATGAAGCTGCCGCGTATGTGGCATTTCAAACTAATGAAGTAATAGCAATATATCCGATTACACCATCGTCCCCGATGGGAGAATGGTGTGATGCATGGGCAGCGGAGAATAAGAAAAATATATGGGGTGAAGTCCCTTCTGTAAGTGAGCTGCAAAGTGAAGGCGGTGCCTCGGGCAGTGTTCATGGGGCATTACAAACGGGTGCTCTTACAACAACTTTTACAGCCTCACAAGGTTTGCTGTTGATGATTCCCAATATGTTTAAAATTGCCGGTGAACTGACTGCTACTGTATTTCATGTCTCGTCGAGGTCGGTTGCTGCACAAGCTCTGTCTATTTTTGGCGATCATAGTGATGTAATGACTACACGTTCGACCGGTTTTGCAATGTTGGCTTCAAATTCAATACAGGAAGTAATGGACTTTGCATTAATTGCACAAGCTTCAACTTTGGAATCGAGAGTACCATTTCTTTGATGGATTCAGAACTTCACACGAAGTAATGAAAATCAATCAACTGTCTTTCGAACAAATAAGGGCTATGATTGATGATGAATTTGTCTTGGCGCATAGAAATAGAGCTTTAAGTCCCGATAATCCATTTATTCGAGGTACCGCTCAAAACCCTGATGTTTTTTTCCAAGCGAGAGAAACAGTTAATCCTTTCTATTCAAAATGTCTTGATATTGTTCAAAAACAGATGGACAAATTCGCTAAACTAACGGGACGGCAGTATCATTTATTTGATTATGTAGGGGCTCCGGATGCTGAACGAATAATTATTTTAATGGGGTCAGGTGCAGAAGCAGTTGAGGAAACCGTCGAATATCTGGTGGAAAAAGAAGAAAAAGTGGGCGTTTTAAAAGTAAGATTGTATAGACCATTTTCTATCGATCATTTTCTAGCAACTTTGCCGAAAACGGTAAAAATTTTAGCTGTTTTAGATAGAACAAAAGAACCGGGCGCTTCCGGTGAACCTTTGTATATGGATGTCGTAAATGCTATTTCAGAGAAATACATGAACGGCGAACTGGATTTTAATTTTCCTAAAATTATCGGTGGACGGTACGGACTTTCTTCCAAGGAATTTACACCGGCTATGATTAAAGGTTTATTTGACGAAATGAAAAAGGATAAACCTAAAAATCATTTTACCGTAGGTATTTTTGATGATGTTACGAACACTAGTATTGACTTCGATCCTTCTTTTTCGGTAGAGTATGAAGATACCTTTCGCGGAAAATTTTATGGATTAGGCGCCGACGGTACGGTTGGGGCTAATAAAAATTCAATTAAAATAATTGGTGAAGGTACCGATTATTATGCCCAGGGGTATTTTGTTTATGATTCTAAAAAAGCCGGCTCTACTACTATTTCTCACTTAAGATTCGGACCTAGACCGATAAAATCTACTTATCTTATTGATAAAGCAAACTTCATTGCATGCCATCAGCAGGTTTTTCTGGAAAAAATGGATATACTTAAAGATGCTGTTGAAGGTGCTACTTTCTTATTGAATACTACCATTCCACATGATAAAGTGTGGGATTCCTTACCTGAGAATGTTCAAAAGAATATTGTTGAAAAGCAATTGAAATTCTTCGTTATTGATGCTTATAAGGCTGCTCGTGAAACGGGAATGGGGCAGAGAATTAACACTATAATGCAAACTTGTTTTTTCGCAATTTCAAAAATATTTCCTCAAGAAAAAGCAATTGAAATGATTAAAAATTCCATCAAAAAAACTTATGGTGTGAAAGGTGATAAGATTGTTCAGATGAACTTTGATGCTGTGGATAAAACCCTGGAAAATCTATATGAAGTTTCAGTGCCCGATATAATTACAAGTAAAATTCAACTTCAACCTGCAGTTTCAGGTGAAGCACCCGATTTTGTTAAGGAAATAACAGCGAGACTAATTGCCGGTAAAGGTGATTTAATTCCGGTAAGCAAACTTCCGATAGATGGTACGTATCCATCGGGAACTGCCAAATTTGAAAAAAGAAATATTGCTCTTGAAGTCCCTGTATTTGATCCTGAAATTTGTATCCAATGTAATAAATGTGTTATCGTATGTCCACATGCCAGCATAAGAGTTAAAGTTTATGATGAAAAATTACTCGAACAAGCACCTCCTACATTCAAATCTATGAAATATCGGTCTAAAAATTTAAGAGAAAACCTTGCATATACAATTCAAG
>CBFDUR010000411.1:0-2637 GCA_965613005.1 uncultured Ignavibacteriales bacterium | reverse complement strand
ATGATTTTGAAATATAATTGCGATACACCGGAAAAACCGAGACAGTTTAATTTGCGATGAGTCAGGAGTTCTGACACTGTTAATACAACATTCCGATTACCGTTTATCGGGGTTTTTCAGGCTAAATTTATTTTATTAGAGGATAATTCTATCGGGGTGAAAATTTATCACTATCGGTAATTTATTTTTTGTCAATTTAGATAATGTGGTCTCGGTAAGTTTGTAAAGTTTTCTTATAGGCTTTTACATTAATTAGTGATAGAAGATGTATCCGCCTCTTTGGTAAAAACATTTACTATTGTTTGTACGTTCTGTTCCGAACCGATAAGATCTTTTAGTGTCAATTTATCAAGGACACTATCGAGTAGGTTCTGAACGGTTTGCCACAATGACCTGATAGAGCAATCGATGGAATGCGCACATATGAGTTGAGTACCGCTATGATTATTACAGAAACCATCTTCGAAAAATCTTCCTCCTAAAACTACCAATACTTTTCCAATAATGATATTATCAGGCGGACGCGTAAGTTTGTATCCGCCTGTTTGCCCTCGCATACTTTCTATAAAACCTCCTAAACGAAGTGCTCGTAAAATTTTTCCTACGTTTGCAGTTGAAAGACCTTCAAATTGGCTGATTTCGGGAATTGTTAAACCGTTAGGTGAATCAATCATAGCAATTCTTAACAGACATCTGAGACCATATTCTTCTTGGGAGCTAAATTTCATTCTTGTTCCATACTAAATTAACCTTTAAACAGCGGTAATTTTGAACCGCAAGTTTTGGCATATTCAACTTTAGCATATTGCCCGGGATTTATAGATGGTCCTGTCCTTGAACAGTATTCATCAAACACCTCTATTAAGATATTAGCAATTTGTTCATGAGGTATTCCTTTGATTTCATACCTAGACATAAAGTATATTAGAGTACCGTTCTTAAATAAGGCAATACTTGGTGAAGAAGGAGGATAACCTTTAATTTTTTGACGAATCCTTTCCACCGCATCTCTTTCCTGTCCGGCGAAACCTGTATAAAACTTATCAGGGATTGTTTGATGTTGCAGCGCTAATGAAACACCGGGACGAGCACTTTCTGCAGCACTTCCACATACTGAATTGATCATTACTAATACGGTTTTGTCGTCATTTACATCGATTGACTTATCCACTTGTTCAGGTGTCAAAAGCTCTTCAAAACCTACAGCTATCAATTCATCACGCATAGGTTGAACCGCTTCCTGATCATAAACGGGGGGACGGGAAACTACGTTTGACATATCTTATTCTCCTTTTTTATTTATAACCATTCTTTAATATTATGTTACTTAAAGTTTAAACTATTTTGCCTGATTTACGAGTCGTATTTAAAAAGATCATTTTTAAGTTTTCTAACTGTGAGTATTAACAAAAGTTAAAGCTTTTTCACGAGTAAAATACCTTCTTTTAGAGAAGACTCATCAATTTTTACAGCATTCCTAATTCGTATTTAGCTACATCAGACATCATATCTTTATCCCAAGGCGGATTCCAAACCAAAGATACTTTTACACTTTTTACTTCTTCCAATGCACTAGTTATTGTTTGAACCTCTCCGGGTAATGAACCTGCTACAGGACAAGCGGGGGAGGTTAATGTCATTTTAATTTCAACATTAGCATCATCATCGATACTGATTGCATAAATCAACCCAAGTTCAAAGATGTTTACCGGTATTTCCGGATCGAAACAAGTCTTTAAAACGTCTATAATTTTCTCTTCGAGTTGTTGTTTATTTATCGTTTCGGTATTCACAATCTTTTTCTCTTCTATCTTTTTGATTTCTAAGTGGAAATTATTTTTTTATCCTTTTCTTTTAGAGCTTCCATTACAGTGTGCCATGCAAGACCGGCGCATTTAACTCTCGATGGAAATTCCTTTACTCCGGCAAAAACAGCAAGTTTTCCTATGTCGTCATTTGACAGGTCATCGTCGAGTTTACCAGTTATTAAATCTTGAAATTTATGAAATAGATCTTTTGCATCTTCAATCCTTTTACCTTTCATCATTGTACTCATCAAGGATGCTGAAGCTTTGGAAATAGCGCATCCTGAGCCTTGAAATGAGATATCTTTAATGATATCACCCTCTACTTGCAAGTATATTTCTATCCGGTCTCCGCATAAAGGATTATATCCTTCGGCAAAGTGATTGGCATGTTCAATTACCCTAAAATTTCTTGGACTTTTATTATGATCTAATATTACTTGTTGATATAATTCTCTTAAATCGGAATCCATCAGTTAAAAACCTCAATTACTTTTTTTAATCCTTTAGCAAGAGTATCAATTTCTTCTTTAGTGTTATAAAATGCAAAAGATGCCCGTGAAGTTGCGGGTATATTATACCGCTTCATTATGGGTTGCGTACAATGATGTCCCGTTCTTATTGCAACACCTTCAAAATCTAACAATGTTCCCACATCGTGGGGATGGATATTATCAAAAACAAACGAAATTACACTTGATTTTTTTTTAGCGGTACCGATTATTTTTAATCCCTTAACATCTAATAGAGTATTGTTTGCATACTCCAACAATTCCTTTTCATATAAAGCAATATTTTCAATACCGGTTTTTAAGACATAATCGATTGCAGT
>CBFDUR010000410.1:0-2645 GCA_965613005.1 uncultured Ignavibacteriales bacterium | reverse complement strand
TAAAAGTAGTGAAAAGGATTTGAATAAACTTAATAAAATCTCCTCCGGTATTGGTATTGATAAAAATTATTTGATAAGTAAAAAATATACCGAAGTAGAAAAAACTATTTTCCCAATGTTTTTATAAAGAATTAACTACTGATTAACCCCGTTAGATAATTACATATCTAATGGGGTTAACAGAAAAAAAATTATTTGTGAGAATCTGTGCATAAATCCGTGCGAATCTGTGGTAAAAAAGGAGGCTGCGGTTAAGCAACATGTATAATCAGCGTTCAATAAAATACTATAATAATAGCAATAAAAGTGAAATTGATTAAATAATAATAAATCGACTCTAAATTATGTTGGAAAATGTTAGAATTGACGATGCTGAAAAAAAAGCGCTGCTGTATGCAATTGACGCTGTGACTGATGAAGTTTATCTGTTCGGTTCCAGGCTGGATATGAATAAAAGAGGAGGCGATATTGATATGCTGATTTACTCAAATAAAAACAGCTTACGTTTGTCACAAAAAGTTGCCCGGAAATTTTTTATGATGTGTGAAGAAAACATTGATGTGCTTGTTTTTAATAAAAATACCCTTATTGATGAACAGAAATCTTTTATTAACACACTTAGACTTATGAGAATTAAATGAAAAAAGATTATGAGATATTGCTTTCAAGGGCTAAATATAAAGTAATTCAGTCAATTGAATTGGTTGAAGCTTCGCTGGATGAGATTACAGAGTTTAAGCCGGAGAAAAAATATACACCGAAAGAACTCGAACCTTATGATGCATTATCCGATAGATTTATTAGAGCAGTTGAAACATGTATTAAGTTTTTTAAAACTTATGAATATTACCTATTTACGATTTCTTCCGACACATATAGAGATATGCTTTTAAAAATGGAAAAGCTAAATATTATTTCATCAGTTGAAATATGGATAGATATGCGGGATATTAGAAACAGAATTGTTCATGATTATCTTCCTCAGCAGTTAAAAGATATTTTTGACACTATTTCGAACGAATTTTCTAAAGAACTTGCGAAGGTTAAAAAAACCGCTGATAATTTATCTATTAAATGAGATTTTTAAATAAGAAAAAGAATTGTAGAAATAATTAAATTCATCAAAAATAAACCATTGAATAAAACAAGTAATGAGTAAATCTGTGGTAAAAAAAAGAAACCACTGATAGCCGAAGGGAAAAGCAGGACTTTATTTTCTTGGGGGACCAACCTGGGAATGGGACACGGCAGCCGGGCACGCAATTCTATTAGGTGCAGAGAGGGGTATCTCGTTAATAAAGATAAATCTGAACTTGTTTATAATAAACAAATTATTAAAAATTTCGGATTCATAGCGAGCAGTTTCATTTTATTCCACAGGTTTACAGAATCCCTATGGGAGATGCTGTCGCATAATTTCTTCATAGAGGATTCTACGAAAAAGTCTTTAATAACAATCACTTATTCCTGTATTTCAAATGAGTTATTCTATTCTACCCCCTAAACAAGGCATGTCAGTATATGGTACTGACGTGGCGAAGCTTTAAATGGAAATAATTTTTAAGCAAGCTTAAGATGAGCAAGGCTAGTTAAAATACATTTCTCATTTAATTAGTTTAAATTTAATTTGTACTCAAAGATATATAATGATTTTTTATAAATGGAGAAGTAAAATGGAAACGATTATGATAAACCGTAAAGAGCTAAAGAAAATAATACGTGAAAGTTTGGAGGATGTTTTAAATGACAGGAAAGATTTAATTGGTGATGCAGTAGTTGAAGCAATTGAAGATATAGGTCTTGCCAGGGCAATGGAGAAAGGGCGAACCGGCACGTACATAGCAGCGGATGAGTTAAAAAAAAAGCTCGATAAAAAAATAAAACGCATAAAATGAAAGTCAAAATAGATAAATCTTTCGTCAAGGATATTGATAATATTAAAGATAAACGTCTGTTGAAAAAACTTCAAAATGTAATTACAATAATAGAAAATGCTCAGTCGTTCGCAGAAATTCCTAATGTTAAGAAAATAAAAGGGTACAGTTCATATTATAGGATAAGAATTGGGGATTATCGTTTTGGCTTTGAAGAAATATCCGGTCAAGGAATAAACCTAATAAGATTTTTACATCGGGAAGATATTTATCGTTATTTTCCATAATAATATCAGAGTTACTGCAAAATAAATGTTCTGTTATCCGGTCGTTGCCGGATCTCTTAAATTGTGCTGGGTTTCAAAGGAAATCCGGCTTCGTTCGATGAAACTGAACTGTATGGAAAAATGGAATGATGGAATTAAGGAATAAGGGGAAATAGAATTTTAATTATAGCGCGATAAATCGCAAGTCGGAAGATAGAAGATAGAATAAATATTTCTACTTTTAACTTTCTACTTTATTCCAAAATTCCAGAACTTTAGTGTATTAACCCGATGGGGTTCAAATAGGATAAATGGACTTCGTAAGTTATTGGTTTACAACGTAATAATGAGTGTGTAAATTCTAAACTATATCCGCTAAATTAATAAGTTATATCAAAACTATCCGACTCTATTTAATTCAACAACAATTAAATATTCCATTCTACAAACTGGTACAATAATGAATGGAATCAACGCTCGATAAATGACCGATTAATACAAGCAA
>CBFDUR010000409.1:0-2655 GCA_965613005.1 uncultured Ignavibacteriales bacterium | reverse complement strand
GCCGAGTTCACTACCTTCCAGTAATCTTTTAATAATGGAATGTGGTAATTCAAAAAGCGGGGAAGTACCGTAACCGATTTTTCCAAATTTATCAATTATGCATATAAATCCAAGAGTGAACCATATATTGTAAAATTCAACCAGCCCGCCTTCAATTCCGGTAAAATAATCTGCTTTAATATGTTCACGATCGTTTTTTTGTTTAAGTTCTAAAGCTCTGTTTTTTGCACCTTCCGGTGTTTCACCGTTAATACGTTGAGCGGATACTCCCGAATCGACATTAAAACCAATTACTTCAACCTTTCTGAAATATTTGCCGAAAGCGTCTCGAGCAGCATAAATTTTTACAGGATTTTCTGAACCGACCAATATTTTCATTTTCAATCTTACGAATGTTTTATAATAAATTTATTTAATCTAACTAAAAAGTGTAAATTCTCATAATGTTTTTCCGGATAAGCGGAGAGAACTTTTTAACTTTAAATTGAGTGATTCTTGTTTGCCATTGCGAGGAGTGCAAGCGACACGGTAGGGCCCTGGCGCCCGCCCTTTGAAAGGCTTCTAATCCTATGGGTTTTTTCAAGCAATGACATAGTTTAAATTAAGCTTTCATTATCAATCGCTCAATATAGGTCCAAAATAAAAAATGTTAAATTAAACAATTTTTTCTTAAATTGATATGAACAGATTTTCATTTTATAGAGGAGTTACTTATGTGAGATACTCATCTTTATTAATTTTAATTATTTTGTTTTCGGGTTTGACTTTTGGGCAGTCCGGGAAAGTATATGTGGCTTATATAGAAAGTGAAATCGATTTAGGTATGGTTCCATACATAAAAAGGACTATTTCCGAAGCGGAAAAAGCGCATGCCGATGCAATTATATTTAAGATAAATACATTCGGCGGTAGACTTGATGCCGCAACACAAATTAAAGATGCAATTATTTCAAGTAATCTTTTAACTATTGCTCTTATAGATCATCGAGCCATATCGGCAGGTTCTTACATTGCATTATCTTGTAAAAAGATTGCAATGGTGCCTGGAGCTACAATCGGAGCCGCTACTGTTGTGAATCAAAAAGGTCAAAAGATGAGTGAAAAATATCAAGCATTCATGCGTTCTGAAATGAGAACGGTTGCGGAAACAAACGGACGACCTGTAAACATTGCTCAAGGTATGGTTGACGAAAGAATAGTAATACCCGGTTTAGTGGATAGTACCGAATTAATTTCACTCACAACCGATGAAGCAATTAAATATCATATAGCCGATACCGTTGTTACAAATTTAGCCGGTGTACTGGCAGCTTTTCATTTAAATGGAGATAAAATGATTAAAGTCAAATCAAATTGGAGTGAGGATGCAGTTGCATTTCTTCAAAATCCTGTTGTTTCTTCTATTTTAATTATTGCCGGGTTGATAGGATTATTTATTGAAATAAAGACACCTGGATTTGGTTTCGGCGGTCTAATTGCAGTTGTTTCTTTTGCATTATTTTTCGGTTCTTCTTATATACTGCAAATGTCGTCGAGCCTGGAAATAATTATGTTCATTGTTGGAGTAGTATTACTAATTCTCGAAATTTTTGTTATACCGGGTTTCGGAATTACCGGTGTTGCCGGAATAATTTTAATAATTGCATCTATATTTATGGCTTTGGTAGGAGGAATTCCGTTTTTTGATTTGCAATTAATGTCTCCTGCAATAGTTCAACTTTCAGTTTCATTGTTGTTAACTTTGTTATCGGTATTTTATCTGGCAAAATTCCTTCCTAAAAGCAAGCATTTTAGTAAACTTATACTAGCGGAAAAAGAAGATGCTTCCGAAGGGTTTGTTTCACGACCCAGTGGCGGCGATCTGCTGGGCGCAGTGGGTATCGCTCTAACTACATTAAGACCGGCAGGGACTGCGGTAATAAAGGATAAAAAAGTTGATGTCGTTTCGGAAAGCGAATATGTGCAACAAGGAAGTAAAATAAAGGTTATCCGTGTCGAAGGAATAAAGATCGTAGTTAGGCCGCTAAAAAATTGAATGTCTAATTTAAAAGGCATCTTTTGTATGAAATTTCATTGCTGCCGCCGACCCCTCGGTAGCAGTATTGTTAAAAGAATATATTTTCTAATTTAGAATTAATTCTAATCAATTTAGAAAGGTTAAAATGAGCGAAAAAAAATTTTACCGTTTACTTATATTGATTGTAACTTTATTGATTATAACAGGATTTTCTTCCGGCAAAAAAGATAAAGTGAAGGCGAATCCCCCTATTTATATATCGTTTCTTTGGAACATGCATCAACCGATTTACTGGCCTTATGAATCTATTGTACAAACGCAGGCAGCTCACCGGTATCCATTTTCATTGTTTGACATATTCAACCAGCGAACGGGTCCGTATACAAGTTGGGTAAAAGATGCAATCCAAAAAGGGATAGATGCGGGTCTTCCACATTTTGGTGCTCAAGTAAGTTTTTCGGGTTCATTAATTGAAAATCTCAATAATCTAAAAGCTGACGGAAACGTAAATTTTCAAAACTGGAAATCAAGTTGGAATTATATTAAAAATAAAAAGACTTCACTTGGTAATCCCCGGTTAGATATGGTAGGATTTGGTTATTTTCATCCGTTGATGGCGTTACTTGATTATAGGGATA
>CBFDUR010000408.1:0-2685 GCA_965613005.1 uncultured Ignavibacteriales bacterium | reverse complement strand
AATCAATATTTTCTGCCGAATAATACACGAATATCTCTGATAAGATACTATTATTCCACCTCCTTAATGAGTATATTCAGAGATTTCTCCCTACGGTCGAAATGACAAATTAGTTAAATATTTAATTTTGCAGATGACTCAATATAGAAGAACAATAACCGGAAAGAAGCGAATACTCATATATTTGAATTAACAGCTAATAATTTTTCCTCATACTTTTTTAAGTGCTCATTAATTGTAATTATCATAATTTTGTTTTAATTTATTAAATCATGTTACGCAACATTTTGACAAACAACTATAAAGAAGTATTAAATCGTAGCATAGACTAATAGTCTGTGATATAATTTTGCTGAAAAGATAACTATGCGTAACGTGAGCAAATAAAATTATAACTCACATTAAATATTTGGACATTATTAATGTTGCCAATGTTACTTATTTATTTTGATTATACCGATAGCCCACCATAGCTAAACAATCCTTAAGAAAATTAACATCTAATAATTTTATCAATTAAATCAAATGGTATAAAAATGAAAAATTTATCAAAAATAAATATTTGGAATTTAGTTTTAACTATTTCAATTTTCGTTTTCATTAGCTCTATAAATATTTCAACTTATGCACAAAAAAAATCAAAGACTGATACAACCAATATATATAGAAATTTAAAATTCAGAAACATCGGGCCGGCAATTGCGGGTGGACGTGTTAGTTCGGTGGTAGGAATTCCCGGTCAACCGAATATTTATTATGTCGGTGCTGCAGGCGGAGGAGTTTGGAAAACTACTAATGCAGGTCATTCATGGAAAGCGATTTTTAAAAAACAACCGACTTCTTCAATTGGGGCAATAGCCTTAGCTCCTTCAAATCCTAATTTGGTTTGGGTTGGAACAGGAGAGGCTAATTTGAGAAATGATATTGCAGATGGAAAGGGCGTTTTCTTTTCGCCTGACGGTGGTCAAACCTGGAAAGATATGGGGTTGAACAATGTAGGTCAAATCTCTAAAATTATCATTAATCCTTCCAATCCCGATATTGTCTTCGTAGCTGCGATTGGTCATGCATGGGCTACAAATAAAGAACGCGGCTTATTTAAGACCACAGATGGGGGTAAAATCTGGAAGAAGGTTCTTTATGTAAATGACACTACGGGAGTAACCGATGTTGTGTTCGAGCCCGGTAATCCTCTAGTTATGCTGGCTGCCACCTGGCAGGTTATTCGATATCCCTGGAAATTAATTGACGGTGGAAAAGGTAGCGGTATTTATAAATCTATCGATGGCGGTACTACATGGACGAAACTAACTAAAGATCTTCCCAAAGGACCTATTGGTAGAATAGCTTTTGCCACTTCACTTTCCAACCCTGAACATGTTTATGCTTTGATTGAAGCCAAACACGGTTTACTCTGGGATTCATACAATTTCGGCAAAAGCTGGAAATTGATCAGTAATAATCATACACTGGATGTACGCCCGTTTTATTTTTCTACTATGGGAGTTGATCCTAAAAATGATGACCATGTTTATTTTCTATCTTTTTTAATGAGCGAATCAAAGAACGGCGGTAAGAAAGTTAAAATTATTGCTAGGGGTGTTCATGTGGATTATCATTCTATATGGATTGACCCGCTTAATCCGAATCGTATATTAGTGGGTAATGATGGTGGAACTTATCTTTCCTTAAATGCCGGAAAAACTTGGCGTTACTTTGATAATATGCCGATCGAACAATTCTATCAAGTTGCAACCGACACATTATTGGCATATCATATTGGCGGGGGTCTACAAGATAATAATGCATGGTACGGTCCATCGAGAAATCTGCATGGCGGATATATTGACGGTACGAATTGGTATACTGTCGCCGGCGGAGACGGTGAGTATGTAGTTCCGGCTCCCAGTAATCCTAATATTATTTATGCCGAATCGCAAGATGGATGGCTTAGACGATTGAATAAAAAAACCGGAATTGCAAAATCAATTCGTCCCTATTTTTTTGATGCACCCGATATGAAGCCTGCGAAACTTAAATATCGTTTTAATTGGACTACACCGATTGCCGTTTCATATCATGATGCCAACGAAGTGTATCTCGGTGCCAATGTCCTATTTAAAACAACTGACGGTGGATCAAATTGGAAAGTAATTAGTCCGGATTTAACTACAAATGATAAAAGTAAACAACAAATTAGCGGCGGTCCGGTAGAATACGATATTAGCGGGGCTGAAACTTATTGTACTATTTTATCAATCGGGTTATCTTCGCAGAACGATAATGTCATTTGGGTGGGTACCGATGACGGACAAGTTCAAGTTACTAAAAACGGCGGTAAAAGTTGGGATAATGTAACTAAAAATATTCCAAATTTACCGAAGTGGGGAAGAGTTTATCAAATTGGAGTTTCCCCTTTTTCTCCATCCACTTCTTATATTGCCGTTGATTTACACATGCTGGATAACAACAAACCGTATGTTTATAAAACCGATGACTTTGGAAAAACGTGGGTATCTATTTCGAAAGGTTTACCACAAAATGAACCTGCGCATGTAGTTCGTGAAGACCCAAACTTAAAAGGATTTTTAGTTATTGGTACCGAAACCGGCTTATATTATTCGCATAATGACGGTAAAACTTGGAAACAACTGAAAAGTAATTTTCCTACCGCATCTGTTTGGG
>CBFDUR010000407.1:0-2691 GCA_965613005.1 uncultured Ignavibacteriales bacterium | reverse complement strand
TTAATAACAGTTATTTATTCTTGTATTATATGCAAGTTATTCTATTCCACCCCCTAAAGAGAATTTACTTCACAGCTCGTAATTTAAAATAAACTTCTTCAGGCGAGAATATTCCTGCAAAAAACCTTTCATAAATTACAGGTTCAATATTTACTATTGTGTCCATCCATTTCAATGCTGCAAAATGAGATGTAATAAATCTTTTCTCCAGTATTTCAAATTGAGCTTTACCTTTATAGTTTGTCCGGTGGTTTAATTTCCATTTTTCATAAAACTTCAATTTTCTGTTCCCTATAAATTCATAATTATCAAACGATCTGATAGAAAATGGTATTTTATGATCCGGTTCGCCAAAATATTTGGTATTCAGAAAGAAAGGCACATAAACTATCAGCAGCCCATCCGGTTTGAGTATTCTATAAAGTTCGGTAATAGTATTATGGAAATTATTTAGATGCTCTAAAATATGTGAAGCAAAAATTTCATCAAAGGTATTATCCTCGAAAGGATATGGGAACTTATTGATATCGTGAATAATATTTCCGCTGTAGTCAACAATATCAAGATTTATATAACCTTCTTTAATATCATTACCGCAACCGATATTAAGTTTCATCATTACCTTTTATTCCTTTCGAGTAAAGAATCAATACGACGGATTTATAATGATTGATTTCTTCTTTGCATACTGCAAATTTAAGAATTTATAATTAAATATTTGAGATATGTGAACATTAATAATAAAAAAGCCCGGCAGTAAATACCGAGCTGTAATAATAATGATTATGTGATTTATTGTTAATTCAGAGTAATAACAGGAAAATTAACACCTTTTAACGTAAGTTGCTCAACTTTTATTTTAATAACTCCTTTTGGGATCATACCGAGCTTTATGGCTGCACCTTTCGAAAGATCAAGTTGTCGACCTTTAATATAAGGTCCTCTATCGTTAATTCTTACGATAACCGACTTTTTGTTCTTAAGATTGGTTATTTTAAGTAATGTACCGAATTTCATGGTTTTACTAGCAGCGGTCAAAGCCATTTGGTTATATATTTCACCGTTTGCCGTAAGTCTTCCGTGGAAACGAGGACCGTACCAGGAAGCCGTCATTATACCTTTATTAATATAGTTTATTATGGAATTATTAACAGTTGAGTTTTCGTTGCTATTAACTGCATTTATATTTTCTGTATTTACCGGTTCTAATATTTTACCTTCATTGTTACTCATGATTGTGAATCCTACCAGTAAAATCATTATTGAAAATATAAATACTTTCGTTAATGACTTCAAAAGTGTACCTCATATATTGTGAAACATAATATTTACATAGTAAAATTAGATTGACTATCAGGTAATAGCAACTTGCTGCGTAACATATTGGGTAACACGTGAGATAGATCAAATAACCGACTAATCCGGTATTTTGGTCGAAAAACTTATTAATAATACATTCTTCAAAAAAACCTCTTCATTTATCTGCACTATCTCAAGTAACCTAAAATGCATTTACTGCCGACATTAAATGTCAATTTTTTCAGGCTAAAATTTTCGTTTCTTTCGAAATGACCGGTTGTGAAATCCGGCTCTTAATGTTATTTATTTTTATTACTATTAATTATACCTGTCTTGTTTCATTGCCAATTTTTGATATTTTATTATGTTGGCTTTTACATTGTAGTCATTTGGATATATTCTGTATATCTTTTCCCAAAGAGAAGTCAACTTTTTATATTCCTTAAGATTTTCATAAATATTAATTAATATCCTGTACGGATTATAATAAGAATCAACATCATTCGGATTTTCCGCCATTTCCTTTAAAGCTCTTTTTTCAACTTCTGCGGCAATCTCTTTATATTTTTCCATACTTCCGGCACGATTATAAAGATTTGCCATTTCATACATAAGTCCGGTTTCCATAGCTATTACTTTTGCAGGAATTCTTTTATTCATTGTATCTAAAGTTTTAACAACCATCTTCTTTTGACCGGCAGTAAGATGATGAAGAGCTAATGCTAAAAATGCATTTCGATAATTTTGCATCATTCTGGTCTAAGTATCATCGAAGAAGATATTGGGATTATCCAGCCCTCTGAACTTGAAACCCGGTTTGTAATTTTTAGAGTAGCTGGAATTTTCGATTAATAGTTGTTGTTTTAAAATTTTCTCATCTACAAATCCGGTTCTTGTTTTTCTCTTCTGAGGTACAAGCTGATACACCATGCCTTCCATCCTAAGATAATCATTTAAACTCAATCAACTATTAAGTGGAACTGTTACGGCAAAGCAAATCGGTCTTTCCCAATTATTCGATTCAATTATATTTTTGACTACGATATCTTGTACCCTTAAAGTTTTAACACCACCATAGACAACCGTATTTTTCAATAAGACGCTAATTCCCCCTTTTTTCAATATTGTTGAATCGGTTATATTATATGATTCAATAAGTTGATGTAACCGGAGAGAATCAACCGGAAGTGAAAGGGTAATATTACGGGGTTGCCATTGTATCGGTTGTATGTTTTTAATTTGACCATCCGTTAAACTCATACACACGGTTCCAACATTGTAAGGGTCCGAATGTTTTAATTGCAAAATGTACCAAGAGGTATTAAGAAGACTTAGATTGGCAACTTTAACATCTCGTCTTACACCTTCCACATCTTGTAAATACCACAGAGG
>CBFDUR010000406.1:0-2698 GCA_965613005.1 uncultured Ignavibacteriales bacterium | reverse complement strand
AGCTTAATAATTGTTTCTTGTTAAATGGTTCGTCAAGAATTTTATTCAATGCAAATACACCGGCAACTGCGCTAGCAGCACTTGAACCGAGCCCACTTTCCAAAGGCATTTTTTTATGAATTTCAACTTCTACACCTTTTTCAAATTGCAGTTGTTCAACCATCGAAATAAGCGAACGCCCTGCCGTATTTTTTGCGGGATCAAGAGGTAACTTCTTTTTATCACCGGTAATTTTAGATATTGATACTCCTTTTTTCCCGTTTAATTTCAAGATTATTTCGTCTCCCGGATATTCCAATGCAAATCCCATTACGTCGAACCCGCAACCAACATTTGTAACTGATGCAGGAGCAAATACTTTTATTGTTTTTTTCATGTGTTCATAACTTAAGTTTTTTCATATCGAATAATTGTTTAGTGTATAGATCTAAATTAATATTTAATCGCAGCATATTTCATCCGCATCTTCTATTATTATAGAATAATTTATCGATGAATTTTCCTTTGTAAATTCAGAGTTAAAATTCATACAAATAAACTGCAAAAGGAAATTCATCGAAAGTAACCTTTTGCTTTCATCAACTCAGCGCATAACAATGCACCGCCGGCAGCACCCCTAACAGTATTATGAAAAAGTATAACAAATTTATAATCGAACAACGTATCTTCTCTAAGTCTTCCGATTGATACAGCCATTCCCTTATCTACATTACGGTGAATCCGAGGTTGCGGATAATTATTTTCTTCAAAATAATGGATTGGTTTGTCCGGTGCCGTAGGCAGATTCAATTTTTGAGGTTCGGCACGAAACGTCCGCCAAATGTTTTTAATTTCATCAACACCGGTTTTTCTTTTAAATTTAATCTGTACACATTCCAAGTGTCCGTCAATTACCGGAACTCGATTACATTGGGAGCTTATTTTTAAATCTATATTCTTTATATGATCGGAAGTCAAAGTTCCGAAAATTTTCAAAGGCTCGGACATAAGTTTTTCTTCTTCACCCGATATAAACGGGGTTACATTATCAATACTATCGAGGCTCGAAACGCCGGGATACCCAGCGCCTGATAAAGCTTGCATCGTAACAACATTAACTGCTTCCAATCCAAAATTATCCAATAAAGGTTTTAATGCCAGAACCATTCCAATCGTTGAACAATTTGGATTGGTAACTATGCCGCCGCCGTTAAATTTCTGCGTTTTTATTAATTCCAGATGAGCCGGATTAATTTCCGGCACCAGCAAAGGAACGTCTTTATCCATACGGTGATTTTTCGAATTTGAGATAACGGTAAAACCGGCTCGTGCAAATTTTTCTTCTATTCCGCCGGCAACAGAAGAATCCAACCCGGAAAAAACTAACTTACAATTTAAATTAGGTTCGCACTCTTTCACTTCCAAATCAGCTACCTTTTCAGGTAGAGGTGTTGATAAAATCCAGTTAACTGCATACTTATATTTTTTCCCGGCAGATTTTTCCGAAGCGGCTACTCCGGTTACCTTAAACCAAGGATGATTTTCCAGTAATGCAATAAATTTTTGTCCTACACTTCCCGTAGCTCCAAGCACTCCAACGGGTATTTTATTATTATCAGTCATCTTTCACTTCTCATCATTTTTTATTTGATAAATACATTAGATTAATTTTTCAACTCAAGTAATTGGCAATTCTGATTATATCTGCAAAAACGCCGGCTGCAGTTACATTTGCCCCGGCTCCCGGTCCCTTAATCACAATTGGTTTATCATCACAATGAACTGTTGTAAAGGCAAGGATGTTATCGCTTCCCGTTAAAGAATAAAACGGATGATTTCTATCAATTTCTTGCAATGATGTTTCGGCATGATTATTTTCGAGCTTGGCAATATATCTAAGAACATTATTTTTCTTTTTAGCTTCTCTTTTTTTCTGCTCAAAATAATTATCATAATTTTTCAGTTTTATAAAAAATTCTTCAACAGATTTAGTTTTGCGTAATGAACCGGGTACCAGATTTTCAACTTTTATATCGCTTAATTCCATTTTCAAGCCGACTTGACGAGCAAGTATTAATAATTTTCTAGCTACATCAATACCTTTAAGATCTTCACGCGGATCCGGTTCGGTATATCCTTTCTCCCTAGCTTCTTTTACTATCTCACTGAATAGTTTACCATTTTCGAATGAATTGAAAATATAACTTAAAGTTCCGGAGAGTACTCCTTCAATTTTTAAGATATGATCGCCACTGGATACGAGGTCTTTAATTGTGCTTATAACCGGTAAACCTGCGCCTACATTAGTTTCATATAAAAATTTTACATTATGTTTTAAAGCTGTTTGCTTTAATAACATATAATAATCATAACTTCCTGAATTTGCTTTTTTATTGGGGGTTACTATAGAAATACTTGCATCGAGTATCTCTTTATATTTTACTACTACCTGATCGCTGGCTGTGCAATCTACAAAAATACCGTTGGGTAAATTTAATTTTTTTACCTTATTGATAAACTCATCTAAATTTGTCTTTTCATCTTTTGAATTAAGAATATCTTCCCATTTTGAAGGCTCAATACCTTCTTCATCAACATACATTTTTCGGCTGTTCGCCAAGCCGATTACGTTAACTGTTAAAGCATATTCATCAATTAAGAATTTCTTCTGATTTAAAATTTGCCTTAATAAAGTACCGCCTATTAATCCGGTACCTAC
>CBFDUR010000405.1:0-2712 GCA_965613005.1 uncultured Ignavibacteriales bacterium | reverse complement strand
CAATAGCAAATGAACGCTGACTTATTCCTCCATTATTAATTAATATATCAATGGTCCCCAATTCTTGAATAGTTTTTTGGAACATTCCGATTACTTCATCTTCATGGCCGACATCTGCTTTATAAGCGAATGATTTGATACCGTATCGTTTTAATTCCTCAACTAATTCATTTGCGGAATCAGGATTGGTTACATAATTAACAACCACATCCGCGCCCGCTATTGCCAACTCAATTGCAACTCCTTTTCCTATTCCGGAATTTGCCCCGGTAACTAATGCTTTTTGACCGGAAAGTATTTTTGGTGTGTTGCAATTAGGCATTTCGATTTTAGGTAAAGTATTTATCTGAATTTTTGACATATTAGCCTCGCTTGTATTATTTGGAATTGATTGAGACATATCTTTAACTTAAAAGACTCTGATATTTCCAATTAATTTAAAACTACATTTATATTCAATGCCGGTTGATTTAGTTTTCATATAGCTTTTATTTCCCTTTGTAAATTCAAAATTAAATCTTAATTTAGCGTTGGGTAAAATTGATTCGGTGAATAAAGGGTGTACAAAATAAAGTTTGTGATAATGTTCTGATAATTTAAGTGCAGCTAAAGGAAATAATAAGATAAAAAATGCGGTTGCCGGTGTTATTAGTATCATTATCTAAAGTTTGCCGATCTGATTTATTAAACTAAAATTTATTCCTGATAATATAACAATTTAATTCGGTTTTATCGGTAAGCTAATTAACAAAAATTTTTTAAACTAAAAATAACGCAGTTATTAATTTATTAGTCTAAAATTAAAATTGGCAATTAATTAAAAATTTTATCAAATTAATATAGTTTTTTATTCCATTTGAATAATTAAATAGGATTTATATGAAAAAGATTTTTTTGTTCTTCATTATAGTCGTAATAACTGCCGGATGTACCAATACCGCCACTTCAATAGATAAAGTAAAAAATTATATTTCCCAGGCAAAGGAGAAATTTGCACCTGATAAAAGAACTGCAATATTTGATGTAAATGCTTTATATAATAGTGGTAATATTAATTTGATAGGGAAAACCAATGTATCTCAAGCCAAATTATGGATTTTAAAAAGTTTGAAATATAAAAATATCAAAGTGCAAGATAATATTGAACTGCTGCCCTCAAAAAATTTAGGGGATACAATCTATGCAATGATACACCTATCCGTCGCTAATTTAAGAACGCAGGCGCATGATTATGCGGAATTAGCAACTCAAGCTTTACTCGGAACTCCTTTACGTATTCTTGAGAAAAATAAAAAAGGCGATTGGTATCGTGTTCAGACACCCGATAATTATATTGCATGGATAGAGCATTCATATATAACTCCCATGACTAAAATGGACTTAAATGCATGGAAGAAAAGCAAGAAAGTAATTTATCAAAACGTTTATGGTTTTTCATATTCCGAACCGACGAAAAATTCACAAGTCGTTTCAGATTTAGTTGAAGGTGATATTCTTGAAGTGATAGCAAAAAAGAATAAATATTATAAAGTGAAGTATCCTGATGGAAGAACTGCTTATGTTCCTTCTACTGCTTTCAAAAATTATAACGATTGGATGAACAATACTTCGGTGACATTCAAAAAATTATATTCTACTGCAAAAGAATTTATGGGAATTCCCTATCTCTGGGGAGGTACATCACCGAAAGCTTTCGATTGTAGTGGATTTACAAAAACTTTATATTTTCTTCACGGTGTAATATTACCGAGAGATGCTTCACAACAAATTAATGTAGGTGATTTTGTTAACTCTAAACGCGGTTTCAAAAATCTTCAACCTGGTGATTTACTGTTTTTCGGTCAAAAAGGTAAAAACGGTACTAAAGATCATATTACTCATGTCGGCTTATATATTGGTAACGATAAATTTATAAATGCTTCCGCTCATTATGCAGGGCGCGTTTTAATTACAAGTCTTGACAAATCCAGTCCTCTGTTTAATCAATATAGATATAACACTTTCATAAAAGCTAAAAGAATTTTAACTTCACTTAACAAGAACGGGATAAGATTTATTAAGGATGATTCGCTTTATAACGATATACCCCTGGAATAAAAAGGTGGAAAAATATCCTTCTGTTCGATTTAGTTTTCCTTTTGGACGGACTATTTTAAAGTATAATGAAGCTTTCCCGGCTTCCAACTAAAAACGAAAAAAAGCTGCAAAAATCGGCCAAAACGGAGAGAAGTTCCTATTTAATCGTTATTATTAAAATTGAAACATCGCAGAATTTTTATATATTAATTAAAAGAATATTATAATTATTTTATTCAAGTTGTCCACCGGATTTTATTCATTAAAAATCATTGAAACGGTTGGTAAATAAAGTTCTTTAATAAACAGTATTAAAACAGCTCATAACTTAAGTGCCTTTGTGAAAGTTAATTGAATATATACAAACTCAACTCCAAGAAATTGTCACTCCGGACTGCCTGTCTACCTCAGGTAAAAAGTGAAGAGTCTCCTTTCCAATCGAAATCAAAGATTCTTTTTCGCAGCGCTCCTCAGAATGATATTCTAGGAACTACCTCATTTAGGGTGAGATTTATTGTTTGTGTTGATAATTTCATACAACATCTTAAATTCGTACGTTGCGTGACCGGAATACGAGAAATCAGGCGTTTTAACGGCTTACTTTCAATGGCGATCAACTTAAATTACTTTATTAAT
>CBFDUR010000404.1:0-2720 GCA_965613005.1 uncultured Ignavibacteriales bacterium | reverse complement strand
TTCTCTGAAAAACATGTTGCAAAAAAATATTCAAATTATTTGGCAAACAGGTGATATCTATTTTAAACAGTATAAATATTTCTCATCGGATGAGGTGATAGTGAAATCTTTTATCGACAATATAAATGAAGCCTATATAGCCTCTGATATTGTTGTTGCCAGAGCAGGTGCAACCACCATAGCTGAACTTACGGCGTTTGGCATCCCTTCAATATTAATTCCATCACCGAACGTAGCGGAAAATCATCAATATTTTAATGCAAAATCATTGTCGGAGCAAAATGCTGCGATATTGTTGGATAACAAAGATGTTGATTGTAAATTAATCGAAACAATTGATGCACTGCTTTTTGATGAAAAAAAACGGCTGGAAATAGCGAAAAATGCCAAATTGTTGGGAAAGCCTGAAGCAACCGAGATAATAGCAAAAAGAGCAATTGAAATGACGGTTTCGTAATGAATGAGCATGACTTAAATATGAAAAAAAGATTCAAATACAATATGTCGTTTTATTACCAATCGACTATAATTTACTTCGTTGTGTTCATATTATATGTTATGATACGAGGAGAATTTGTGGAAGATTCATTTAAGTTAATAATAAATGATCCGATAATTTATTTTTTTGCAATTATTGTTTCAAGTTCCTTGATAGGTCTATTGTATAATTTATACGTAAACAAGTATCTTGAAATTTCTGATAATACCATCTCTTTTGTTAGCCGGAATAAAAGAAAGTCATTTGAATTGAACAGGATTTCTTCAATCAAGATTTCTAAAGAAAAAGGAAAGCATAAAAATAAGGCATTCCGTTTAGTACGAATTAAGATAAGGGATAGAAAAAGACGCATTATCGTAAGGATATATGATTACGAAAATCAACAAGAATTGATAGAAATTTTTCAACTTCTAAAACAAAAATTAGAAGGCAAATAGATGTTTAAAAATATTAAAAAAGTGCATTTTGTAGGAATAGGCGGGATTGGTATGAGCGGAATTGCGGAAATTCTTCTTAATCAAGGCTTTAAGGTTTCCGGTTCAGATAAGGTTATGACAGATATTACAGAACGCTTGTCGAGTTTAGGAATTAAAATATATAAGGGGCATTCTCCGGATAATTTAGCCGATGTCGATGTGTTGGTTTATTCTTCCGCAGTTACACTCGATAACTCTGAAGTTAAGGCAGCCGTAGAACGTAAAATTCCGATTATCAAAAGAGCTGAAATGTTGGCAGAGGTTATGCGAATGAAATACGGTATAGGAATTGCCGGAACTCATGGAAAAACTACTACCACCTCAATGGTGGGATTAACCTTAACAGAAGGCAAAATTGATCCGACGATCATCGTCGGCGGTAAGTTGAGCAGCTTGGGCGGTACTAATGCCAGATTAGGAAACGGCGAATTTATCGTAGTTGAAGCCGATGAATTTGATAGAACGTTTCTTAAACTAACTCCCACTATTGCCGCTCTTACCACATTGGAAAGTGAACATCTGGATACATATAAAAATTTGGAAGATATCAAATCGGCATTTATTGAATTTGCCAATAAGGTTCCATTTTATGGTTTCGTAGTTTTATGCTTGGATGAACCTGCATTGCAGGATATTATTCCGGAGATAAATAAAAAAATAATTACGTATGGGTTAACAACTCAAGCTGATATTCGTGCTGTAGATATCGTTCATTTCGAATTCTCAAGTACGTTTACCGTAAAATATAACGGTGAAGAATTAGGGAAAATTACATTGAGAATACCAGGTGTTCACAATGTGAAAAATTCATTAGTAGCGGTTTGTGTTGCCAAAGAACTAGGCATTAACTTTACAACTATTAAAAGAGCATTGGAATCTTTTTCCGGTGTGTATCGAAGGTTTGAGGTAAAGTATAATAAAGAAATACTTGTAATCGATGATTATGCGCATCATCCTACTGAAATAAGCGCAACATTATCGGGAATCAGAGCCGGTTGGAATAGAAGATTGGTTGCAGTTTTCCAACCTCATTTGTTTTCACGTACAAAGGATTTTTACCAAGAATTCGGAAGATCTTTTCTTAATTCCGATGTTTTTATTTGTACGGATGTATATCCTGCTCGAGAAGAACCGATTGAAGGAATTACCGGTAAGTTGATTGCCGAAGCAGCAAAAAAATTTGGGCATAAACAGGTCATTTACGTTCAAGATAAAAATAATATTTCGCAAACTCTGAATGAAATTAAAAGAAAAGGCGATATTATAATCACTATGGGAGCGGGAGATATATGGACTTATGGAGAAAAGTTTGTCGGCTTATTAAAAGAAAATAGTGTGGGATAAAGTGTATTCAACAGAGTAGAATTAATTTGAATTTTTTAAGTTATGAGAACACGAATAAATAAAATAATTTTTGATTTTTAATAACTTAATAACTAAACTGATAGAATTTAAAAAGTTCAATGAATGAGATAAGAAGCTCAAAATTAGGCGCTGTAGTTTTTATAGGTTTAATTTTTATTTTAATTTTTTTGATCTATTCAAATAACCAAACAAAGAAAAAAAGGGAAATTGATATGATTGAAATAGTGGGGAATAAAATTCTTTCAAAAGAAAGTTATAGGAAATTCACAAGGCTGGAAGATTTATCTAAGGATGAGGGATTAACTTTAAGAGATATAAAAGATAGATTCGAAAGACACCCATACATTGAACGAGCTGATGTAGAATATGCGGGAAATAAT
>CBFDUR010000403.1:0-2730 GCA_965613005.1 uncultured Ignavibacteriales bacterium | reverse complement strand
TAATATCGCCATAGACATAGAGCTCATCATCGATAAACAAGGCAGGGACTATAACTAATCCGGGGACAGGATTATCTTCCAAATTTTTAATTTGAAATTCAATAAAGGTTTTATCTTTTATTAAATCGGATATATGATTAATCACACGATCACATGAACAGCATTTATTCCTAATATATAAAGTAAGTTTCATTTTTTTATCATAAAAATAAGGGAAGGGAACAAAGGATAATGTCGTGATGCAGACAAATAAAAAAATTACCGGCTTCTTTTTTCTAATTCAGCTTTATTTTTGATAACCAATTTTTTTCTATCGAAATGAATAATATTTTGTTCTCTTAATTCCGTTAAAACCGCATTAACCGTCTGTCTGGAACAAGCGGTCAATTCAGCAATATCCTGATGTTTAAGAAAAGGTTTTACGAAATTTTCGTTTCCCAGTTGTCTTCCGTTATCCTTAGCTAACCTTAACAAAAAAGAGATAATCCTTTGCGAAGCATCTTTAAATACCAGTTCTTCTATTCGTTCCGTATAGCGTTTTAATCTAAGCCCGATCAATCTGGTAAGTTTCAAATTAAGCTCGGGGTTTTTACCAATAAATTTTTTAAAATCGTTTTTGTTAATTGCACAAATTAAGGTATCATCCATGGCAATAGCAAAGTCGGTCCTTTCTTCCTCATCCAAAAAAGCAAGCTCACCGAAAACCTCACCTTTATTAACAATCCCCAATATCATTTCTTTCCCATCCGGTGAATTTCTCGTGAGTTTAACTCTTCCCCTCTTTAAGAAAAAAATGGAGTTAGATGGTTCTCTGGCAAAATAAATCGGTTGGTTTTTATGAAAATCTTCCATGGTTGTAATCTCATTTAACTTTTTCATATTTGCTTCATCTAATCCTTTAAGAAGATTAAAATTTTCAAGATACCAAAGTTTTGATTTATCTGCCATAATTTTGCTTACTTTGTTTTATGGAATATATTAGAAATAAATATATCAAAAATTTACTTTATAAGCGATAAACCGGGTATTTAAAACAGAAACAATTAAATTACTATTCCCCTGTATTCAATCAACCCAATAAGCAAAGAAGGCCGGTAGAACGTTTCATAATTTTGTCCGATTACACATTTTTCATTAAGTACCCGATTCATCGGGTGAAGCATGCCTTATCGGCAAGACATGCGATCAATAACTCCTTATTAGTTATTTGATCGCTTCCGGTGTTTTTAACATGAACATGCAGCAACATTCAACAAAACAACATGGATATACATTCATTTGAAAGTATTTTTAGAATAATTGCTATCAGTACTTAGGCATATTATTATCTATTTTCTCAACCCAAGCATCAATTCCACCGCCGAGATTCTTTACTTTTTTAAAGCCCGCCTGTTTTAGGAATTGTACTGCTTTAGCACTTCTACTACCCCTTTTACAGTGTACTATAATTTCGCGGGAAGAATCCAGTTCATTAATTCTATCAGCCAGGTCATTTAGCGGTATTAAATATCCATTTAAATTATTTATTTCATATTCGTGAGGTTCACGTACATCAAGGATAAAAATATCTTCATTATTGTCTAGTTTCTCTTTTAACTCTTGCACGGTAATTGTATCAGCCAAATTACCGGTTTCATCATGAAGAGGAATGATACCACAAAACTCTTCATAATCAATTAACTCATGAATAGACGGATTCTCTCCGCAAATAGGGCAATCCGGATTTTTATGTAATTTTAGTTCACTGAATTTAAATTTCAACGCATCAAATAATATGAGCCTTCCGATTAAAGAATTCCCTTTATCGATAATTAATTTAATGGTTTCAAGCGCTTGAAGAGAACCGATAATTCCCGGCAAAACACCCAGCACTCCACCTTCGGCACAACTAGGAACTAAACCCGGCGGCGGGGGAGCCGGATATAAACAACGATAGCAAGGTCCTTGTTTAGGATCAAACACTGTAACTTGTCCGTCAAATCGAAAAATACTTCCGTAGACATAAGGTTTACCTAAAAGTACACAAGCATCATTCACTAAATATCTTGTAGGGAAATTATCGGTGCCGTCAACAATTACATCATAGTCTTTTAAAATATCTAAAGCGTTTTCCGAAGTAAGTCTGGTTTCATACGTTTCAATTTTGACATTCGGATTAATTTTCTGAAGTGATTCTTTTGCCGATTTCAGTTTTGATTTTCCGACATCATCAATACCGTGCAATAGTTGACGCTGCAAATTAGTTAGATCGACAACATCAAAATCGACAATTCCTAATCTCCCAATACCTGCGGCGGTTAAATACAAACCGAGTGGCGAACCTAATCCGCCCGCTCCAATCATAAGGACAGCGGCAGCTTTCAATTTTTTTTGTCCCTTCATTCCTACTTCAGGCATAATTAAATGACGGCTATATCGAAGAATTTCTTCATTTGTCAATTTTATATCTCCCGACTTCACCTTTAGGGGAGCTACTTCTTCCAAAACTTCAACCCCGCCTGCGATTGAAGGGATAATACTTATCGTGTCTTTTTCTTCAACCTTGGTATCTTCTTTATTTAAGTAACGTATATCTTCATCATTTACGTAAATATTTATATAGCTTCTTAACTGTCCTTTATCATCATAAAGATGTTTATTTAATTGTGCATATTCTGTTGAAAGATTTTTTATTATTTCACCGACTGTTTTTCCATGCATTTCCACTATATCCTGTTTACTTGTATACTG
>CBFDUR010000402.1:0-2734 GCA_965613005.1 uncultured Ignavibacteriales bacterium | reverse complement strand
AACCCAATTTAACGAGCAGTTGTCCTTGTTTTACCGAATCACCTTCATCAACAGTCAGCTTTGCAATTCGTCCAAGTATTTTTGCACTTATTTCCAGTTTATTACCATCGATAAATGCATCATCGGTAGAAACATATTCCAATTGTTTGATATACCAATAAGCCGCTCCGATCACTGCAATTAAAATTATAAAGAATGGTATCAATACACTTTTTTTACGGTACAACGGAACATTATTAACTTTTTTATCTACATTGTCATTTACATTGTTTTCCATCAAATATTATCCTTTTATTAAATGATTTTTCAAATTTCTAACGTTTAATTCCTTTAATGAAAATATCAATTGCTAAAGTCATTTCTTTTTGAAGATTTTTATAAGATTTTTCATCTAATTGCTGTCCCTTTATCTTTTTGAGGGTTCGTAATCTTAATCCTTGCAGTATGTGAAGCAAAACAATTGCGGTTTCTTTAGGCAATTTATTATTAAACTCTTTAGTTGCTCGGCCTTCAGAAAGGATCCTCGTTAAAAGAAGAAGTTCCTGCTTTTCAAAATTGTTAAAAGATTTCTTAAAAACAGATTTAATGTTGAAAAAGGAGTGGACACTAAGTGTGCCGAGATTTAAAAGCTCCTGGAAATATCTTAATCTTTTCCCTACATATTCGTGAAGCTTTTGTGCAGCTAAAATATTTTTTTGAAGAATTGATTCAACTTCACGAACAAATTCCTGTTGCTCGACGGCAATAACTGCCTGAAACAATCTTTCTTTTGTGGTGAAATAATAATAAAGCGAAGCTTTACCCATCTCTACGTCCGTCGCAATCTCTTCCATAGTAACCTTTGAAAATCCATAATGTGCAAATCGTTTTCTTGCAGCTTCAATGATGGACTTCTCTTTTTTATTTGATAACCGGCCTGTCAATTTTTATCCTATAATTTCGACTAATAAACTTAAACAGTCGAATAATAGAAAAAAAAATTTAATTAAGCAATAATCCTGTTCACAAATAACCCCGGTATAAAAGAGTTAATATTGATTTGTGATAATGCTCAATAGAAATGTGAGTAATGGATTTTTTTGTTTTGCAAAGAAATGACGGAATATTGTTATCTTGCAGGAGATTGTTCAAAAAGTAATTTTTACCGCTATTATAGCAAAACGGTGTGACGAAGAATCTTTAGTTCAAAATGAGAGGTAACTTACTTCATATTTGTTATTAAATTTTGTTTGAGCTCCCATAATTTTTGGGTAAGTGAAACATGGTATTTATGCGGATTAATTAATCTTTTTACACCTGAGTCCAACGCTTCGATATCTTTGAGTCTCACCTTTCTAATCTCCACTATTGGAGGAAAATCATACACCGGCTTTCCGTTTTTTACTATATTAACAAGAAGAGGTTCAATTTTGGATATGTTTAACTTATCCAGAATTCTTACTTTTGTTTGATCGGAAGGATGATGAAGTTTAAGTTTTTTATATTCATGAGGATTTTCATTCTCGAGCCCTATCAAATCGGCGGTGGCTTTACTATCTTTATCATAAATTCGCCAAACTGCTTTGTTGCCTGGATTAGGTATTTTTTCGGGAGTTTCAGAGATTTTAATTGCAGGTATCCATTTATCGTCGTTTTTAACGGAAACCAATTTATAGACACCGCCCAAAGAAGGATCACCTGATGAAGTAATCAATCGGGTTCCTACGCCGTATGCCAGCCTTTTAATTATTTTTTCAGAATCCATTCCACTTTTAGGGGCTTCCTCTATTATTTGTGTTATAATCTGCCAGAGATTCATTTCATCCAGTTCGTTAGATAGTACAATTTTAACATCAGGAAATCCTGCATCATTCAACATTTTAGCAGCTTTTATGCTTAAGTATGCCAAATCACCCGAATCCATTCTGATACCGGCAGGTTTATGACCTTTTTTTCTTAATTTTTCAAATACTTTAATAGCATTCGGAACACCGCTTTCAAGTGTATTTACCGTATCAACCAGAAAAATACAATCATCAGGATATAAATCTGCGAAGGCTTGGAATGCATCCAGTTCGCACATTCCCAAAGTAATAAAAAGTTGAACCATACTGTGTGCATGTGTACCTTTTGGAGGGAAGCCCAAAGCATGCGAAATTCCCACATTGGAAGAAAAGTGCGCGCCGCCGATTAGGGCGCCTCTGACTCCGGCAATAGCGCCTTTGTCATGTGCCCGGCGTGCGCCGAATTCAAGTAATAATTGTCTTCTTCCTACTTCAAATATTCTGGAAGCTTTTGTTGCGATGAGAGTTTGATAATTTAATTGATTTAACAAAGCAGTCTCTATTATTTGGGCAATTGCCATAGGTCCTTCTACAATTGTGAGGGGCACATTAGGGTGAACAATTCTTCCTTCGGGTATTGCCTTTATCGAAAGTTGATCAAAATTGCCTGCGTTTTTCAGCCATTGTAAAAAATCATTTTGAAATAATTGTTTGCCTGTACTACTTTTTTGAC
The DNA here is from genome assembly GCA_965613005.1 of uncultured Ignavibacteriales bacterium. Taxonomy (GTDB): domain Bacteria; phylum Bacteroidota; class Ignavibacteria; order Ignavibacteriales; family Ignavibacteriaceae; genus CAVVVS01. The sequence goes on along the minus strand of CBFDUR010000402.1, from coordinate 238 downwards.
TCCTCAGTATATCAATCTCTTCTTTACCGAATTTTGAATTTAACATCCAATCAATAAACCATTCCAAGCCTGCGTTTACGCAATAGCCGGCTTTATGTATTCCATAATCAGGATAATTTCTGAAGAAATGATCGAATCGTACCGTTTTTTCATGCAACCCATGTACGAAATAGAGCTGTGACATTACAAGCTGATATTGATCGGTAAATAAAATTCCTTCGGTTATTTTTTCGTTAAA
>CBFDUR010000401.1:0-2737 GCA_965613005.1 uncultured Ignavibacteriales bacterium | reverse complement strand
TTAAAGACTTAAAATCAATTGATTTTAATAGTTTAGTTTCCATGAGTTCTCCTGTACAATTTAAAATTTGAAGTTTATACTAAAAAAAACGGTTATTTTATACTGGATTATTTTAATTCGGTTTTTGTACGAAATAATTTAATACCTGTTACAGTTGAAAATCTGCCGGGTGGAATGATAACCCAGCACAGAAGTATTGAAGGAAACAGGGTAATTAAAAAAATATCAATCGAAAATAAAAATGGTAAAAAACAATATCTGGAATCTGTAAGACTTTATGATAAAGTCGAAATAGAAAAAATAATTTCAGAAACAGGTTTCAAGATTTTGTATGAGTTCGGAAATTTTAGAGGTAATGCTTTTGACTTAAAAGATTCAGAAAGAATTATTATAATTGCTAGAAAATGAAGATACTTATCGTCATATCATTTTTATTATTTCTAAGCGGGTGCGATATGTTTACGACAAGAAAAGCTGCTTTGCCTAATCAACCCAGAGCGGATTTTCAACAAGCTGTAACTCCGGAGATTGTTATCCAAAATTTGATTAATTCATTAAAAGATAAAAATGTACAGAATTATTTAGCATGTTTTTCCGATTCGGCATTTACGGCAAAGAAGTTTGTCTTTATCCCATCTACCGGGGCCATCTCCAAATTCCCGTCTTTTTCTTACGGATGGAATAAAAAAAATGAAGAACAATATTTCAATAATATGATATCTAGAGTAACTGGAAATTTACCGATCGTTCTTAAATTCTCAAATGTTTCTACAAGCCCAATGGGTGATAGTTTGATTTACACCGCTTCATATTTTCTTAATGTTCCAAATAATGATGTAAGTATACCTAATAATTATCAAGGTGATTTACAATTTAAAATGACTATCGATTCCAGATCGGTATGGAGTATCTATTATTGGCAAGACTCTAAAAACAGCAGCTTGCCTACTTGGAGTGAGCTGAAAGGGAGGTTTTATTAAAGTTAAATTTAAAATACTATTTACTTTTATTCCTTTTATCCTGGTTTTGAGTGGGTGTGAAAATCCTTTTTCGCCTGCACTTGATATAAGTTCGGGCTCGGCCGGCTCTGTTTTATCCAATCTAAAAACCGTGCAGGGTGTTTTTAAAAATTTTAAATATGCCTATACTTTTAAGGATACTACAATTTATGGAAAATTAATTAGCAACAATTATGTTTTTACTTATCATGATTATGACCAAGGATATGATGTTTCTTGGGGAAGAAATGAAGAAATGAAAACTACCTATGGGTTGTTTCAAAATGTGCAACGGCTGGATTTGATTTGGAATAACGTCGTTTTATCCACGGAGGATTCTTTAGCAGCTACTGTTATAAGAGGTTTCAATTTGACTATTACTTTTTCTCCAACCGATGTTATTATACTCAACGGTAGAGTCAATATGTCATTTCGAAAGAATCCTTTAACTCAAAAGTGGCAAATTACCAGGTGGATAGATGAATCTAATTTTTAATTAATGAGAACACTTCAAATAGTGGCTGTCCCAAAATTAAAAGAGGATGGCAAACTATTATGGCAAGAAGCTAAAGAACTAAATTTAATTTTTAACTCTATCTATAAAAAAGTAAAGTAAAAATTAATTGTGTGGATAAACAATAAGTAACTAATTGATTATAAATTGGGATTTGAGTTTAAAACTTTGTTTTTTACTACATTATAATTTGGGATTTGATTAGGTTAATTAGATCAACTTTTTCTTTACTCGCTGAATTATTATAATGTTTTTCTTTTTGGACTTTAGAGACAGACACTAATTATAATAAAGATTGAATTAGAAAGATACGAAAGGCAAACTTTTACATAATTATGCTTATATCCGCATAATCATGTACTAATTAATTATTTTTATAAGGGTTACCAAGTAATTTCCTTGACATTAGCATAAAAATTTACAACGTTTAAAATATCTTCCATGGATATTTACAAAAGAGGTTAATATGTATCGAATATATACCATTATTTTTCTTATAGGTACTTTTCTTTTTACCGGGCAATCATTTGCGCAAAAATTTAACGGCGTTTGGAAAACTGATTATTCCACTTATGACAATAGCGCAAACGGTACTGGAGATAATACAATAGGTGTTGGTGTTATCCACGAAAATACCTTCGTTGCACTAGTAATGACAAGAAACGGTTTAAATAATTATCTTGTAGGTTATTCTAACGCAGATTCGGCAAAAGGGAAAATGGGTAATATCCCTTACATACCCGGCTATATACGAAGTTGGGAGTATGGCTTTGCATCGGTACCCTTGAATTACGCGCTTGATCTTGTTGCTACTCCCGATTCCTTAATTTACGTTGCCGATAATGATCCAGCAAGAAACATCTTAGTATTTAAATTAGGCACTGATTCTGTCGATTCGGCTCCTTACAGACTAGAGACAAATGCCGACTCGCTTTGGGCAATAGATATTGACAAAAACGGTAGGATTTACGTAACTGTAAATAAAGATTCCACTCACGCGGGTGAAGTATGGATTTATAAAGGAATTAAAGAAGCCCCTGACGATTGGGAAACAAATTTTGCCGGTCAACCGATATTTAAGATTACTCTTCCCGAACCTGGTTCATACAGAGGTATAGCAGTTAACGGCGATGGTACTGTGATATATGTTTCCAATTTTAAAACCGGGAAAATTTACTGTTACACTGGCAATCCATCAACGGGTTATTCTCTTTACAACGGCTTT
>CBFDUR010000400.1:0-2741 GCA_965613005.1 uncultured Ignavibacteriales bacterium | reverse complement strand
ATTTTACTTCTTCTAATTTCCTCAGTGCAAGTCTTCTGCGAAGTTTATATTTATTAACCCCGGCAGCTTCTTCAAACATAGTGCGTCGTTCATCGGCTTTATTACTGAGAATTGTTTCTATCATTTTAAATTCGATAACGGAATATGCGTTAGATCCCATGCCCGTATCCATAAAAAGATTAGTAATATCTTTTAATCTGCAAATATTTTTGTTTAGCAGATATTCACTTTCCCCCGAGCGAAAAATACGGCGGGTAATGGTTACTTCGGAATACTCTGTGGGTAATATCCCCTTGTTATTTTGAATAGTTAAAGAAACCTCAGCCATCCCCATCGGTTTTTTACTGTTGGTACCGTTGAAAATGACATTTTCCATTTTATCACTTCTTAAAGTAATGCTTTTTTGTTCGCCCAAACACCATCTGATAGCATCAACTATATTAGTTTTTCCGCTTCCGTTAGGACCGACAATAGACGTAACTCCCTCATTGAAGGAAACGGTTGTCCTTTGAGCAAATGATTTAAACCCGATTATTTCTAACTTGGATAAATACAATTTTCTTAACTATCCTAAAATTTTATATTGTTTAAGTGTAAATAGAATATAGTCGATTGTGGAATTTGTTATTTGAAAATAAAATAAAATGATAATAGATATCAACAAAACAATGATAATACTATAAAAATAAACACCGCCCGGATTAACATCAAATATAACATAAATTCCCTTTATTAATCTGTGAAACATCCACAACCCGAAAAGTATCAGTCCCAAATAAATGTATAAATTTGCCAGATTAATATTGAGAAACCTATATAAAATTATTCCAACCGGAATTAATAGCAGCAAGGGTAAAAATGACCATGTAACAGCGAAATAAACGCTTGAATAGTAAACCCTATTTCGTACAAAAAATGATGCAAGCTTAATAATTCCCGTTACGGTAAATAATAATATAACAAATGCAATTGTAAGCCAAAGAAGAGAAAAAACCGGATGCCAGGCAAGGTAGCCGGTGATTTCCATAATTGCACTACTTCCGAAGGACAGCAGAAGTTTTTCAAAAACAACATCCGTTCTTAAGTAATAAAGCAGATTAGCCGTAATTAAAGCCGAAACTGCGGCAATGGTTATAGCCAACATCGTAGTATGGAAACCTGAAATGATCCTCAAATCTCTGACGTCTGAAAAGAAATTGTATGGCCTCAATAAAGCACGAGATGTATCTTCCCGAAATTTTCTGCCGGAATTTACCAACATTCCCACCAGCAACGCAAGAAGTAAACCGAAGATAATGAATGACATGGGAGCATCATTATGCTTACTACCGATAGGAATCGTAATTTTTTCGGTGTTATGTAGTTTGGAAAAAACTACTTTATAGGTCAGTTTATTTATATTCCGGTTTAGCCCGGCAATACCTAGTCTATATAAATTATCTTTACTGTAGTCGTTGACAAGCGAGGCATAATAGCCTTTATAATCAAACATAGTGTTGATAAAATAACCCGATAATGCATTATTATCCGCATAGTTAATCAAGTTACCCATATATTTTGCTTGTGCTTCAATAGAATGCTTATTTACATATCCGTTGGTACTGCCTGCGTATTCCGTATAAGAAGCGGAGCTGATAAAAACACGCCCGTTTCCTAATTTTTGCTGTAAAGTTTTTATTGCAGCCGATTGTTTTTTGATAGGAGTATTAAACAGTTCAACTCCATACATATCTAACCCGCTAATTTCCGGAATGTTAAAATCTGTAAACGAAGCGAAGATGAGTACGTCGGTTTTTTCCCTCGTTAACTTTGCAAGATTTTTAATTAATGCAATGTGAGATGGATATTGCGGCAGATACGAACTCCCCAAACCGATAGCTGCTACAATAGAATATTTTTTATATGCTTTAATAAAATTTATCAAATAATTTCCGGTTCGATTAATAAAATTTTGATTTTGTGCGAGATTTTCGGGGATATCATTCAAGGGCAGACTAATAAAAGCAAAAAGACCGTATTTTTCGCATAACTTTAAATAGTATGGATGCGGTACGGATTTGTCGAACATTACACTATTAAAGCCTAACTTTTTGATCATGCCGATATCTTTTTCCATTTGTGAATAGGTAGCCATATTACCATAGCCATCAAAAGAAGGGACATAAGTTACTCCGGCAAGTTTAAATGGTGAACCGTTTAGTAAGAGAGACTCTTTTCCGGCGGTGAGGGAATAAACCGCAAGCATTCTGATAGTTTTGTCTAAAATTTGTTTTCCTTTCCACAGTTCAATCTGAACTTTATACGACTGAGGAACAGAAGGTGACCATAATTCAGGTGATTTCAGGTTAATTGATTGAGCAATAGTTTTTTCGTTATTCTTTTTTACAATAAAAAAATTAGTTGACGAGGTAAGAACAGTTTTACCTGTGGGGAGAAATACTTTGATTTTCAGAAACATTTCCGATGAGCCTGAAACTGAATCTACGAGGTTCTTAGTTGATTCATTATAAATATGCGATACAATTGAAATTTTAGCTTGTTTGGAATCCGGTTCATATTTATCCGAAATATTCAAAGATGATATGTAAATATTAGGAGTGAGATGAATATATACATCTCTAAAAATTCCGCCGAAATTTTGAGGAAATAAAAAACTTTGTTTAAGCGGAACAACAGAATTTTGGGTTAACAACCAATCAGGAATGCCTCTAATGGTGATTACAGGGGAATTGAATGAAAAA
>CBFDUR010000399.1:0-2748 GCA_965613005.1 uncultured Ignavibacteriales bacterium | reverse complement strand
GGCAAGTGGCAATTCTCGCTCTGCCTACTATCGGATTGCCTTCGATGATGGCTGCTTTTAGCTGGATAGATGATATAATTGCGGATTAATAATGCCGACTACCTTATTGGAACAGTTCATATCATTTTTTAAAGTAGGAGCTTTTTCCTTAGCATTACTAATTTTATAGAAAACTTATGAGATTATTAATAGACAAATTTAATCGAATTCATAATTATCTTCGTATTTCTCTTACCGATAAATGCAATTTAAATTGTATTTATTGCAATCCCGAAAATGAGATATTCGAGAAACTTACAATGCAGCATATATTAAATTATGAAGAACTTATTCGATTGATAAAAATATTTGTTGTTGATTTTGGAATTACAAAAATACGGCTAACAGGCGGTGAGCCGCTTGCCCGTAAAAACATTCTTTCCTTTTTCGGGATGCTTGCAGAGTTAAAAAGAAACTATCCTTTTGAACTTGGAATTACGACTAATGGAACACTTTTGGAAAATAAAATTTCCGAATTGAAGCGGCTTGGATTGGATAAAATTAATATTAGTCTTGACACACTTAATCCTGAAAAATATAAAAAAATTACCGGGAAAGATGAATTTAAAACCGTACTTAATTCAATTCTATTGGCAGAAAAGCTTGGATTTTCACCCGTTAAAATTAATACGGTAATTATGAAAGGGATAAATGATGATGAGATAATTGATTTGGTTGAATTTGTAAAAGAACGCGATTTTAATATCCGGTTTATTGAATATATGCCTTTTACCAGTAACGGCTGGAACGACGAATCGTTTATTAGTTCGGAAGGGATAAAAAAACTTGTTGAGTTGAATTATGAATTACGAGAATTAAAAAACGGTAAAATTAATGTTGCAAATGATTTTCAAATTGTCGGCTGTAAAGGAAAGGTAAGTTTTATCAGTTCAATATCAAATCATTTTTGCGATAGCTGTAACCGGTTACGGATTACTGCGGAGGGGAATTTAAAACTTTGTCTTTTTTCTCCTCAGAATAAAGAAATTTCTTTAAAATATTATTTGCGTTCGGAAAATTATTCCGATAACTACATAGCAGAGGTAATATTTAATTCCCTTCAACTAAAAAAACTAAAACATCCTGAAATAGAAGAACTGCTTCAAATTGATCAAAATAATATGTTAAGAATCGGAGGATAAAAATGGGAAAGTTGACTCACGTAGATCAAACAGGTAAAGCGAATATGGTTGATGTTTCGGCAAAAACCGACAATTTACGTACTGCCGAAGCTTACTGTGAGGTTGTTGTTTCTGAAAAACTTTTTGATTTGATTAAGGAAAATAAATTGGAAAAAGGAGATGTTCTTACGGTTGCAAAAATAGCCGGTATTCAAGCGGCAAAAAAAACTTCCGAATTGATTCCTTTATGTCATAATATTTTCATTACCAAAGTTGATGTAAATTTAATATTAGATGAAAAAACGAAGAACATAAAAATAAAGTCATTTGCAAAAACCGTTTCGAAAACGGGAATTGAAATGGAAGCACTTACGGCTGTTTCCGTTGCCGCACTTACAATTTATGATATGTGTAAAGCCGTTGAAAAAACAATTAAAATAAAAGATATTCATCTGCTTTCTAAAACCGGAGGTAAAAGCGGAAATTATACATTTTATGAGGGGACAAAATGAAAACTTTAGAATCATTTGAAATAAAAGAGAAAAAAAAGGTAAAACGAACAAGCGGCAGAATAACTGCAATTTCAATAAGTAAAAAGAAAGGAATTCCGAAATCGAATGTTCCCTTTGCAAATCTTATTGCCGATTGGGGTATAGAAGGCGATGTACATGCCGGTAAATGGCACAGACAAGTAAGTTTTCTTGCAATAGAAAGTATCGATAAAATGCGTGTGAAATTACCGTCATTACGACCCGGTGCATTTGCCGAAAATATTACTACCGAATTTATTGATATTCCGCATTTAAAAATCGGGACAAAAGTTAGAATAGGTAATGAAGCTGAATTGGTGATAACACAAATCGGGAAAAAGTGTCACGATAAATGCGCTATCTTTGCTATAGTTGGAGATTGTGTGATGCCACGCGAGGGAATTTTTGCTAAAGTTATTCGCAGCGGAAAAATTTGCACTAATGATAAAATTGAAATATTAAGTTAAAATTTGAGATCATGAATTTTCCATTTACAATTGGAATTTAAATAAAACGGTAACAGGAGGAACAAAATGTTATCATATAACGAAGCGCTTGAAATAATTAAAACGGCAACTTATCAATTGAAAAAAGAAATAATTGAAGTAAATCTTTTAAATTCTCTGAATTATGTTCTATCCGAAAATGTTTATGCCGATACAAACCAGCCCCTTTTCGATAATTCCGCAGTGGACGGATATGCCGTAAAATTTGACCCCAATGTTAGAGAATGGGAACTTATCGGAGAACTACCGGCAGGTAATTATAGAGAGTATTCACTTACAAATTCAACAACAGTAAATATTATGACAGGCGGAAAAATACCGGGAGATTGTACAACCGTTATACCGCTTGAAGATGTTGAGATTACCGGTGAAAGGGTGAAATTAAAAGAAGGAATTGAAATTCGTGATGGAATGAATATCCGGCACCTTGGTGAAAATATTCGTAAAGGAGAGTTGGCTGTTTCTCAAAACACGTTAATTTCGGCTCATAAAATTTCAATTCTCGCAGCATGCGGAAAAGCGAAAGTTATAGTTTTTAAATGGCTAAAAGTC
>CBFDUR010000398.1:0-2776 GCA_965613005.1 uncultured Ignavibacteriales bacterium | reverse complement strand
AATAACCATGCCATTGCAAAGCCCTCCGGAGAGCGAGCCTGCCTTGCCGGATAGACCAAGTAGTCTTTTATAAGATTGCCGTGTCGCTTGCACTCCTCACAATGACAATCAAGAATCGCTCAATTTAGATATAAAGATAAATACCTTTTTAAGGGTAACTCATAAATTATTATTTCAGGATTTGATCTGATTTGATTTCATTTTACTTTAGCGGCGGAAATATTTGAGTAATTCGTTACTACTTAAACTTTTTAGAGCTGACTCATAAATGAAATCGAAAAAATTGATACAAATAATAGTTACTCTTTGGTCATTTAAAAGATATAATTAAAGTTTATATATTTATCTTTTTTGTGTTCTATTTCAAAATAAATTATATCTTTTAGTGTATTATTAATTAACTTGTAGTAAAAATATTACTAATAAAAGTAAACATTATGAATTGTCCAGTTTGTCAAACTCCTCTGGTAATACTTGAACTCAACAATGTTGAAATTGATCATTGTACTACATGCGATGGGATATGGCTAGACGGGAGTGAGGTGGAAATAATGCTTGAAAATGTAATCTATAAGGAGGAGTTCTTCTCTTCATTTAAAATCGTTAAAAATAGTTCCGAGAAAAAACTCAAATGCCCGATATGCAGAAGAAAAATGGCTAAAGTTTTGTGTGGGAAAAATGAGAATATTTTAATAGATAAATGTAAAAAACATCATGGTCTTTGGTTTGACAGAGGTGAACTTGAACAGTTACTTGAATCCGGGGAATTCGATAAAGATAACAAAATATTAAATTTAATTAAAGAAATGTTCGAACATAAACTAAAATTAAATCGACCGGGAGAATAAAATGACTGCTCTAATTATAATTCTTGTAATAATTGTTTTGGCGATTCTGATGTTTGTATCCATGTTCAATTCACTTGTAAAACTAAGAAACCAAGTAAAAAATGCATGGGCTCAAATAGATGTTCAACTAAAACGTAGACATGATTTAATCCCCAATTTAATTGAAACCGTCAAAGGTTATATGGTTCATGAACGCGAGACTTTGCAGAATATTACAAATGCCAGAAGTCAAGCTATGAATGCATCGGGGGTAAAAGATCGTGCGAAAGCAGAGGGACAACTTGATGGAGCAATGAGTAAATTTTTTCTCGTTGTGGAAAATTATCCCGACTTAAAAGCTAATCAAAATTTTCTTGCGCTGCAGGAAGAATTGACTTCAACGGAAAATAAAATCTCTTTTTCACGCCAAAATTATAACGATCAGATTCTTTTTTATAATAATAAAATTCAAATGTTTCCTACAAATATAATGGCAGGTATGTTTAATTTTAAACAGGAGGAATTCTTTAAGGTTGAAGATGAAACCGAAAGAGCAGTACCTAAAGTAAGTTTTTAGTCATATTTTTAAGAAGATTCAATAATGTAATTAACAGGTTTTAAGTGATGTGGGAATTAATTCAGGCAAATAAAAGAAAGACGGTGATATTATTCTTTGCGATGGGGATGGCTCTCGTTTTGCTGGGATATTTAGTTGGAGATTATTTCATTCCCGGCGAAGGCGGAGTATACGGTGTAATAATTGCTTTGTTTGTTTGGTTTATTATGTCGATGGTAAGTTATTTTGCAGGCAGTTCAATTCTTTTGTCCGTCAGCCGCGCCCAACAGGTTACACCGGAAATTCATCAACAATTATTTGATGTTGTTGAAGAAATGCAAATAGCCGCGAATTTACCTAAGATGCCGAAAGTGTACATTATAAATGAAGAGGCTCCGAATGCATTTGCAACGGGGATTAAACCGGAAAACAGTGCGATTACCGTAACTGCCGGTCTACTTTCCAAATTGAACCGTGATGAACTGCAAGGTGTTATTTCTCATGAAATTTCTCACATAGCAAACAGAGATATTTTAGTGATGACTTTCGCCGGTATTTTGTTGGGAAGTATTGTCATAATTTCCGAAGTCTTTTTAAATGGGCTTTGGTTTTCAGGAGGTTCGTCGGGACGTTACAGCTCAAACTCATCTTCGGATAATGGACAAGCACAAATAATTTTGATGGTAGTGGCAATCATGTTTGCAATTTTAGCTCCTATTGTAGCACAACTCTTATACCTGGCAATTTCTAGACGAAGAGAATACCTGGCTGATGCAAATGGAGCCAGATTAACAAGATATCCGGAAGGATTAGCTTCGGCACTTGAAAAAATTTCATCAACGGATATCGATTTGAAAGCCGCAAACAAAGTTACCGCTCCAATGTATATTGTAAATCCTTTAAAGAAAAAAGGTATGAAACTCCTTGATTTAACCAGCACACATCCCCCTACATCTGAAAGAATAAAAATTTTGAGAAATATGGCGGGCGGTGCTGATTTTATTAGTTATCAAAATGCCTTTAATTCAGTTAAAGGTAAAAGCACAGCAATAATTCCAAATTCCGGATTAACCGACAAAACTCCTGTCGAAATTCGAAAACCTACCGGCATAAAAGAAACATTGGGAAAAATAAAACAAAAAAGGTCTTTGGGTGACCTGATGATGACGGTTAATAAGTATGCATTTATTGCTTGTGTATGCGGATTAAAAATCAAAGTACCACCTAATTATAAAGGGCATTCCATCACTTGTCCACGGTGCGGAAGAAAAAATGAAGTTCCCCCTTTAGCTGAAATTTCTACAATATCGAAGGCAGTTCAGAATATAAAAGTTTAGAGAGTGGAATAAAATAAGTTATCGAATTACAACTCCTAAATAACAGTTATTTATTC
>CBFDUR010000397.1:0-2782 GCA_965613005.1 uncultured Ignavibacteriales bacterium | reverse complement strand
ATTGCAAAGCTATGGCATGAGAAAAATGGAAGCTTTTATTGTTAGCCTGATCGGAGTAATTGGTCTTTCTTTTGTAATAGAAATATTTTTTGCTCAACCGTCAATTTCTTCCGTTCTAAGCGGTTTTATGCCTTCTCTTCCGAATTCCGAAGCGTTATATATTGCTATTGGGATTATCGGTGCTACGGTAATGCCTCATAATCTTTACCTTCATTCAGGGCTAGTTCAAACTAGAAATTATGAAAAAGATACTGCGAACTTAAAAACGGCAATAAAGTATAATCTATACGATTCAACTATTGCTCTTAACCTGGCATTTTTCGTTAATGCAGCAATACTTATACTATCTGCAGCAGTTTTTTTCCAGAATAAATTATATAATATAGTCGATATACAAGATGCACAAAGACTGCTGGAGCCTTTATTAGGTAGTGTTTTAGCACCAATACTTTTTGCAGTCGCTTTGATTGCTGCCGGTCAAAGCTCAACGATAACCGGAACATTAGCCGGCCAAATTGTGATGGAAGGTTATTTAAATTTGAGAATCAGACTGTGGCTAAGGCGTTTAATCACAAGGTTGTTTGCTATTATTCCTGCATTGTTAACAATAATATTAGCCGGTGATCAATCGGTAGGGGAATTATTAATTTTAAGTCAAGTGGTTTTAAGTCTTCAATTGGGTTTTGCAATTATTCCTTTGATCCATTTTGTAAGTGATAAAAAGAAAATGGGAGAATTTGCAATCAACTTCTGGTTGAAATCAGCTTCATGGTTAGTAGCCATTGTAATCCTTGTGCTAAATATTCAGTTGGTAATAGAAGTATTAAATTCATGGATAACGAATGCCGGTAATTATGCATGGCTTCTACAAATAACAATAATCCCGATAACACTGGCATTTGGTTTCCTGCTTTTATATATAACCTTCACTCCGCTTATCGTGCAAAACATTGCAAGAAAAACCAAATTACCTCACGGAAAAGCAGAAGAGATTTTCGATTTTTCACCGACAAAATACAACCGGATAGCGGTTACTATTGATTTTTCAGAGCTTGATAAAAGAACTATTATTCATGCCACATCACTAGGCGGATTTGATGCAGAGTATCTGTTGATACATATTGTTGAAACGGCAGGTGCAAAACTCCTCGGTAAGGATATCCTTGATTTTGAAACGAAAGAAGATAAAGATTATCTGGAATTATATACCAAAAATATTCGATCAAATGGATATAAAGTTACAAATTCTTTAGGATATGGTGAACCTATTCATACTATACCAAAAATTATTAAAGAATTTAATGCAGATATTCTAGTGATGGGAGCTCATGGACATCGAGGATTGAAAGACCTTGTGTATGGTGCAACGGTCAGCCCGGTCAGGCATAAAGTTGGAATACCGGTGTTAATAGTAACTTAATTATGAGTTCAATATAAAAAGTTCATTTCTTTGAATCCGGTCCTTGGAGAATCAAAGAGGAAAATCTAAATAATCTCTAATAGGTAACGGATTCTTACTTCTTCATGAATTATTTGAAATAAAATCGTTCCAAATATATTTTACTACCTACTAAAAAGTATCTTTTAAGATTAAGTTAAAATTACTAATTTAATCGTTCAATTTTTTAAAATAAATTGATAAATACAAGTAATACATGAAATTTCTTATAACCGGCGGAGCAGGATTTTTGGGGATAAATTTAGTCCGATATTTGTATTCTCATAATCATAATGTTGTTTCACTGGATATTGTTAAGTTCGATTACCCTGATATAAATAATAAGATAGAGATAATCACCGGTGATATTCGGGATAATGAATTAGTTAACAAAGTATTAAAAGGAATTGATGTAGTAGTTCATACTGCAGCAGCTTTGCCTTTATATAAACCCGAAGATATAATTTCAACCGAAGTCGGAGGGACTAAAAATTTATTAGAAGCTGCAAAAAGGAACGGAGTAAAACGATTCATTCACATTTCATCAACGGCAGTTTACGGTATACCGGATCATCACCCTATTAAAGAAGATGATAAACTTAAGGGGGTCGGTTATTATGGAAAAGCAAAAATTCAAGCTGAAGAAGAATGTTTGAAATATAGAGAAAGAGGAATGTGTGTTCCAATCCTGCGTCCCAAATCCTTTGTTGGTCCCGAAAGATTAGGCGTTTTCGATATTTTATATGATTGGGCAAAAGACGGTAAGGGTTTTCCAATGATCGGTAAAGGTAATAATCAATATCAACTACTTGATGTGGAAGATCTTTGTGAAGCCATTCTTTTATGCGCCGCTTTGGATAAAAATACCGTTAACAATACTTTTAATGTCGGTGCAAAGAAATTTACTACTATGCGTGAAGACTACCAAGCAATACTTGATTACGCAGGATTCGGCAAAAAAATTATCGGACTACCTGAAAAGCCGGTAATTTTAATTTTAAAAATTTTAGAAGCCTTCAACCTTTCACCTTTATATAAATGGGTTTATGAAACCGCCTCGAAAGATTCTTATGTCTCTATTGAAAAGGCTGAAATCCTCTTTGGATTTACTCCAAAATATTCCAATAAAGATGCATTGATCAGAAACTATAAATGGTATATTGAACACTATGAGGAATTTAAAAACAAGAGTGGTATTTCGCATCGTGTCCCATGGAAACAAGGTATTCTTAAACTGGCAAAGGTGTTCTTTTAATTAAACTTTGATGAATTCATTATCCATTTATCTAGGCTCTATTCTAAATATGGATAGATATTTTTAATAATTCTATCCTTTAGGAGAGG
>CBFDUR010000396.1:0-2798 GCA_965613005.1 uncultured Ignavibacteriales bacterium | reverse complement strand
TAAATGTCTTAATGAAGAAGAAAGAAAAGGTAGACTATACGAATTAACGGAGCTAGGAAAAAATGCAGTTAGTAAGTTTACAAATGAATAACTCAATTAAATTTAAGGATAAAACATGGGATTTCAGAAAAGCATTTACTAAATGTAGTAATCATGGTTTTCACACTTACCCTGCTATGATGATTCCTCAAGTAGCAAGGAAATTAATAGAAATGTATGGTAAAGATAAAGAAGTTTTACTTGACCCATTTATGGGTTCAGGGACAACATTAAGTGTTGCAAAAAGAATGAAACGTAATTCAATCGGTATTGAAATTGTTTCAGAATATTATGAAATGGTTAGAAACCAATTAGAACCTGTTGAACTTTATCTATTAGAACCGAAAGTAAAATATGAAAAAACTAAACTTGAAAGACGTATCGCAATACGTTGAACAAAATATTGGAACATTTCATCAAAAGCGTATTCAGAGCCTTGACAGCTTAAAACTTTCAAAAGTTCTTAAACGCAAAAATCCTTATCTATTCAAAGCTAAATTTGTTCTAACAACAGAGCAAATTATTCGTGGAATTGTTGACGCTCATATTTCATCAAGTGAAAAAGGAATATTTGGAGATTGGCTTGAAGGTTTAGCAATTTTTATTAATGAAAAGGTATATGAAGGTAAGAAATCAGGCATAATTGGTATTGATTTGGAGTTTGACAATGATGATAAACGTTATATTGTAAACATTAAATCCGGTCCTAATTGGGGCAATAGTTCGCAAATTGCAAAAATGGTTGCCGACTTTAAAACAGCAAAAAAGACTTTAAGAACAAGTAATTCTCAACTTAATATTGTTGCAATAAATGGTTGCTGTTACGGGAAAGACAACAAACCGGATAAAGGCGATTATTTTAAATATTGTGGACAAGAATTTTGGAAATTTATTTCCGGAAATACAAATCTTTATACAGAAATCATTGAACCACTTGGATATAAAGCAAAAGAAAAAAACGATGACTTTGTGAAATCATATTCGCAGATGATAAATAAATTCACAAAAGAATTTACTAACGAATTTTGCAAGGAGGATGGTGAAATTGATTGGGAAAAGTTGGTTCGATTTAACTCGGAAATGCGTATTCCAAAGAAATTAATGAGTTCACTTTGAAAAGGTAAAAATTAATGAAATGAGTCTTATTTTTAGCCCAAAATTAAAATTATTTTTATGCTGAAATCCCTTTTTTAAGTGGACTCATTAATGTAAAATAATATTTTGATGTGCTGTTGATTAGAAATTAAAAAAATGCAATAGTTTAAACATAATTTCTAAATTTGCGGTTTTACCGCGCTATGGATAAACAAAAAACAATAAAGGAGGTTTTATGTCGGAAAAAATCGTTTCAATAGATGCTATGGAAATTCTTGATTCCAGAGGAAACCCTACGGTTAGGGTATTTTTAAAATTAGAAAACGGAATTACGGTACAGGCTTCTGTCCCTTCCGGGGCCAGTACCGGTGAGAACGAAGCTGTTGAGCTACGGGACGGGGATGCAAAACGTTATGCAGGTAAAGGAGTTCTTAACGCAATTGATAGTGTAAAAGGGAAAATTGCTTCCGAGTTAACCGGCTTGGAAGTATATCAACAATCTAAAATAGACCATATAATGATTGAGCTTGACGGTACACCTAATAAAGCTAAACTTGGAGCTAATGCCATATTGGGTGTTTCAATGGCAGTTGCCCGCGCCGCCGCTAAGTCTGCCGGACTACCTTTGTATCAATATCTTGGAGGTACCTGTGCTCGTCGTATACCTGTTCCATGTATGAACATACTTAATGGTGGAGAGCACGCCGATAATAGTGTCGACTTCCAAGAATTTATGGCTGTTCCGGTTGGAGCCCCATCATTTCATGAAGGTTTACGATACGTTGCCGAAACGTTCCATATTTTAAAATCGATATTAAAAAGCCAAAACTTAGCTACTAGTGTTGGAGATGAAGGAGGATTTGCTCCTAATTTACCAAGCAATGAAGAGGCAATTGAAATTATTATAGAAGCCATTGAAAAAGCCGGATATAAACCTGGAGAAGATATTTCTATTGCGATTGATTCTGCCGCTAATTCTATTTCAACTAAAGAAGTCGGCATATATAATTTAAAATGGTCGGGAGCCGGTATAAAAACCGGTGAAGAATTAATTGAACTATCGGAGCAATGGATTAATAAATATCCTATCGTTTTGTGGGAAGACCCTTTTTCCGAAGAAGATTGGGGTGATTTTAAAAAATTCACCGAACGATTAGGAGATAAAATCGAGATTGTAGGTGATGATATTTTTGTGACTAACACAAAATATATTGCACGCGGAATTAAAGAAAAAACAGCCAACTCTTCTTTGATTAAATTAAATCAAATCGGTACGGTAACCGAAACGATAGAAGCGGTAAGAATGTGTCGTGATGCCGGATGGCGTTATTTTATTTCGCATCGTTCAGGCGAAACGGAAGATACTTTTTTGGCTGATTTTGCCGTTGCAATGGATGGCGGGCATCTTAAAACCGGTTCGGCAAGTCGCAGTGAACGTATTGCAAAATATAATCGTTTGCTGGAGATTGACAGGGAACTAAATTCATCTGCTGAATATTATTGGAAGTAAATTTAATTGCTTTGTGTAGAGAGTAATTTTCAGCAGTTATTTATTATAAAAACAAAGATGGAATCTTTTCTCGACAAGTATAATACCATATTTTATTTACTATTGTAACAAAATCCCTTTAGATTTCTCAAGTGCACTGTTTTCAATGCTTTGA
>CBFDUR010000395.1:0-2802 GCA_965613005.1 uncultured Ignavibacteriales bacterium | reverse complement strand
ATATTTTGATGAAGGCTCAAATTTTGAGTCATATTTTTATAATAATGAGTCTTCTCAAAAAAAGTATTTTCCCTGTGACGGATTTTTTGATTTCTGTTGATAGTCATAATTTGAAAACTTGAGAATGATCATTTATCTCTCTCTCTCAATAATATTTTATTAAATAATTATTATACAAAGTATTTTATCATTAATACTAATGAAAAGCGATTTGGAACATGAAAGAAAAAAAATTTATCGGTTTTGATATAGGTGCAGAAAGCGGGCGCTGTGTGGTTGCTGGATTGAGTGATAATAAATTAGAATATCACGAAGTACATCGCTTTTCAACATATAATATTAAATATGAAAAAGGATTTTATTGGGATATCTTAGCAATTTATAAAGAAATTATAACCGGCTTGACTAATGCACAAAAAGCTTATGGTAGTAATTTTAATGGTATTGGAATCGATACTTGGGCTGTAGATTATGTTTTAATTGATTCAGATGAAAGGATATTAGGCTATCCTTATCATTATCGTGATGACCGTACGGATGGAATAATGGAAAAGGCATTTCAAATTGTTTCAAAAAATAAAATTTATAATCAAGTTGGTATTCAATTTGCTCAATTCAATACACTTTTTCAATTTTTAGCAGAGGAAATGCAAAATTTGAATTTATTAAATATTGCAGATAAATTTCTTTTGATCCCTGATTTTTTAAGCTTTTTACTTTCCGGTAAAAAGAAAGCTGAATTTACAAACGCATCTACTACTAGTCTTGTTAACCCTTTTAAAAGAGATTGGTGTTGGGAATTAATTGATGAATTCAAATTGCCGAGAAAAATATTCCCGGAAATAGTTGAACCAGGGCATATATTAGGAAATATTCTTCCTTCTATTGCAAAGAAAACGGGATTAAATCCCGATATTCCTGTCATCGCTACCTCCAGTCATGATACTGCTTCGGCAGTAGTTTCTGTGCCTGCAGTCGAAAATAGTGAATGGGCATTTTTGAGCTCGGGAACATGGTCTTTAATGGGTGTTGAATTAAAACATCCACTCATTGTTTCAGAAGCGATGGACTATAATTTCACTAATGAAGGTGGTGTTGAAAATACCACACGATTTCTTAAGAATATTATTGGATTATGGCCTGTTCAAGAATGTAAAAAATATTGGGATGAGAAATTTACGAATTATAGTTACACTGAATTAATATCATTAGCAAAAAAAAGTGAGTATGCAAAATCCTGGATAAATCTAAATGATCCAAGATTTCTTAAAGCAGGTAGAATGCCCGAAAAAATTCAAGAATATTTACAAGAATCTAAGCAAACCGTAAAATCTGATGCCGGATTTATTATTCGTGTGTTGCTTGAAAGTCTTGCTTTTAATTATAGAGAAACTCTAAAACAAATTGAAAAAGTAACGGGAGAAAAAATAAAAAGTTTATATATTGTAGGTGGAGGCGTTCAGAATGAGCTTTTAACACAATTAACAGCGGATGCTATCAATTGTGATGTTTATGCCGGACCAATTGAAGGAACAATAATTGGAAATATTGGCGTCCAAGCAATAGCTGTGGGGGTTGTACCTAATCTTAAAGCATGGAGAAATATTGTAGCAAATTCTTTTGAATTAAAAATATATAAACCGGTGAATACGGAATATTTTAATGCAAATGAAAAGAATTATAGAAAGATATTAAAGTATAGCCATGATAATTATTAAACTTTCTTGCGATGTTGTGTAATGCAAAATCAAATTAATTCAGAAATAATGAATCATTTCATCTTTTCAGCAAGGGAATCGACCGCAACTGTAGAGATTGTAGCACAAAATTCAGAATCATTGAATAATGCTCTAATAACGGCTACAGAAAATAAATTAGTTCTCTTAGCTGAACCTGCTAATTTAAACCCGGAATTATTTCAAAAATTCAAATTGAACGAAAATGTAATTATTAGACCGACAAAAGAACAACTTTCTACTATAAAGATTGGTATCACAGATGCATTTTGTGCAATAGCCTCAACAGGTTCTGTGTGTGTTTCTATTACAAATAATTTATCAAGCCCCGCAAGTATGTTGACTCAAAAACATATAGTAATAGTTGATAGTAAAACAATAGTACCCAGACCTCGGGATGTTTTTTCAAACAATTATTTGAATGGAATAGGCTTATCTCTAAGCTTTTCAATAATTACGGGACCAAGTGCAACTGCGGATATGGGTCCTTTAGTGAGAGGCGTACATGGACCCGGTAAATTACATATAATCATTTTAAAGTAATCTTATGAAAAATTCATATAACTACAAAATTCATCCACGCGAAGTAGCAAATAAATCTTCGAAAGAAGCTTTATTGAAGGCAATTGATATGGCTCTTGATATAGAAAGCACAGCCGTTAGACACAATACTCAAACTTTTAATACTAATCGATATAAGGCTGTAAAAAAAATAGAGGATTATGAAGAATTAAAAAATCTTGCTCGGGGAATAAAAGAGCGGTCAATTAAAAATCTACCGGAATTAATTAGTAAAGTTACGAAAACGATCATAGCAAGAGGCGGAAAAGTATATCTTGCTAAAACTAAAGAAGAAGCTACCGATTATGTTAAAAAGGTTTGTCGGGAACACGATGCAAAGCTTGTAGTAAAATCAAAATCAATAACATCTGAAGAAATTGGGCTCAATACAGTTCTAGAAAAAGCAAATATTGAAGTTGCAGAAACAGATTTAGCCGAGTTCATTCTCCAAGTATCGAAAGAACAGCCGTCTCATATTGTCGCTCCGGCTATTCACAGAAGTCGA
>CBFDUR010000394.1:0-2806 GCA_965613005.1 uncultured Ignavibacteriales bacterium | reverse complement strand
ATAGTTATTTATCTTTCAATATTCCCAATTATGTTGTTATTAGTAACAAATTTCAAACCTGTTCAATACTTTTTATATCACAGGTATGAATCTATCTTGTATAGCTTCGCTGCTTTATCGGCAGAAGTTATTATACCTTTAATAAGTGCTGAACTAAAACCATTATGTTCCAATTGATTTAATCCGGAAATTGTACAACCTCTAGGAGTTGTAACTTTATCTACTTCACTTTCCGGATGGCTTCCCATATCCAATATTAAAGAAGCAGCGCCTTTGGCTGTTTGTGCCGCCATTGTCAGAGCCTCTTCGGAATGAAATCCGATCTCAATACCTCCTTGAGATGCTGCTCTGATCGCCCGTAGGAAGAATGCAATTCCACAAGCGCATAGGGCTGTTGCCGGAACCATTAAATCCTCATCGATAATTAATGTTTTACCGACAGAATCGAATATTGTTTTGGCTATTTTAAGTGCACCGTTTGTTTTTGTTTCGGCTGAGAGACATGTCATCGATTCTTTAATAGCAATTGCCGTATTCGGCATAGCTCTTATTACGTTAACACTTCCTCCCAATAATTCTTTCATAGCTTTTATACTTACTCCGGATACAATTGATATCACTAAGTGTTTCTCAATATTAATATTTTTTTTTATCTCTTCAATTAAACCATTCAATTGCCGGGGTTGAACAGCTATAATGATTATATCCGATTCTTTAACGGCTTGTTGATTATCAATTGTCACTTTAAATCCATTTTCGGTGTATTCTTTTAACGACTCGATTTTCCTTCTTGTCAGATAAATGTTATTAGAGTTATATAGTTTAGAACTTACCAATCCGTCTGCAATAGATAAACCGATATTTCCAGCTCCGAGAATTGCTACATATTTACTAGAATTCATTTTATTTAATCCTCATTAATTTTCAATAATTTTGTATTTGTGTAATTTCCAAAAACCTGTTAAGTTACTGTATATTCGAGCATCTTAGCAAATAATTACAGTAGTATTAAAAATGTTCGTGTTTTTCAAAATTATTCACCTTCCAATATATGATACATTATTTTTTCATAAATCGGTTAAAAGAAAATTTTTAAATTCATTAAAATCATTACAAATCCGAATTGATTTTTTTTCTTTATTCAAGGCTGCCTTAAGTCTTTCAGGCATTTCAATTTTCACCCCTATCGTTTTTTCAACAATATTAATAAATTTTGCAGGATGAGCTGTTTCCAATATTACTTTATTTGAATTCGTATCATGCTGTTCTTCAATATATTTTTTCATTGCCAGATAACCGATTGCTCCGTGAGGATCAATTACATAATTATAAGTTTTAAATATTTCTTTCATTGCTTCTTTTGTTTGATCGTCGTTAAAACTTGCACTATAAATGTTTTTTTTAATTACTTCATATTCATGATTATATAAATCTAGGATTCTATCAAAATTACTCGGGTTTCCCACATCCATAGCATTTGAGATAGTTTTAACAGATGGTTGTGGATTAAATTTGCCCGTATCTAAATATTTCGGAAAAACATCATTAATATTTGTACCTGCTATAAACCTTTTTACGGGTAGTCCCATTTCTTTTGCAAATAACCCTGCAGTCAGATTACCAAAATTACCACTCGGAACAGAAAAAATAACCGGGTGTTTTTTATTCTCTAGTTGTGAATAAGCATAAAAATAATAAAACGATTGAGGGATGAGCCTAGCAATATTAATTGAATTTGCAGAAGATAAAATCAAACTTTTATTGAGGTTTTCATCTAAAAAAGCCAGTTTTACTAATTTTTGACAATCATCAAATGTACCATCTACTTCAAGAGCGGTTATATTATCATTTAATGTTGTGAGCTGCTTTTCTTGAAGAAAGCTAACCATATTACTAGGGTAAAGCAGGACAACTTTTATTCCGCCGGTGTGATAAAAACCGTGTGCAACTGCGCTGCCTGTATCGCCTGAAGTCGCAACTAAAATGATTATCTCTTGATTAATGTCTTTGGTAAAATAAGATAATATTTTAGCCATAAATTTAGCTCCAAAATCTTTAAATGCCAAAGTAGGTCCATGAAAAAGTTCAAGTATATAAGTGTTCAGGTCTAAACCTATTAGAGGTGCATCAAATGTTAGCGAATCTTCAATGATATTTTTTAATTCATCAGATGGAATTTCATCATTTAACAGAAGTTTACTAATAGTAAATGCAATTTCATTGAATGAAATCGAACCTAAGTTATCGATAAAGTCAGTTGAAAGTTTGGGTAGAGTTGAAGGCATGAACAGCCCGCCATCATTTGCCGTTCCTTTTAAGATTGCATCTTTGAAGCCAACTTCATTTTTTTTGTTTTTTGTACTGTATAATTTCATGGATTAGTTTATTTAGTTGATTACTTTCGGTCCGGTTTGATTTATTTTAGAAATATAAAGGTCATTCTGAATATCAATTGATTTCAAAACTTGTTTCATTGCATTACCAATGTTTACAGCGCTTTGGTAAGATTTACTGAAAGCAAAGATTGAAGGACCTGATCCGGAAATACTGCAACCGAGAGCTTCTTCATTAAGAGCTGCTTTTTTTATTTCATCGAAGCCGGGAATTAGTAATGATCTAATAGGTTCAATTATTACATCTTGTATAGATCTTCCAATGAGATCATAATCATCAAGAATCAATCCCGCAACTAATCCGGCAACATTGCCCCATTGTTTTACTGCATCTGAAAGTAAAATATGTTTCTTCAATATTTTGCGCGTATCGGCGGTATTTATCGCAATTTGTGGATGAACAATTGTGCAAA
>CBFDUR010000393.1:0-2818 GCA_965613005.1 uncultured Ignavibacteriales bacterium | reverse complement strand
CTTATTCGATATTTAAACCGAGTTTTATTTTTTGAATTTGCAGCCTCATTTTTTTATCAATCAAATGCGGAATTATAGACGTAGATTCCGGATCATATTTTGCTCTATTATTTACTGCGGTTTTATGACTTGTAGTTGCATAACAGTACTCACACCCCATTAAACATGTATCATTAATACCAATATCTTTACTTACTGTACAACGACATGCAAACCTTTGACCTTTATCTTTTTTGTATTTTATATTCACGCCGAGCTCATCGCGAATAATATCGTCATCAATACATTTCCCCGGCTTAATTCCGAGATAGCTATAATCTTTGGCTTCGGCACAACTTTTTATTTTCTGCGGCAATTCCGGCAATTTCTTTTAATAACAATTCGATATCGGGATCTTTCCCTTGTATAGGTAAATAACCCGTATTCAATTTAGATAATCTTCTCAATGTCTTTTTGTAATCATCCATAATGCTGATCACAACACGCTTGGTAAATCCGTTAAGATTATTACAAATACGCGAAAAATTATTTATATGAAATTTAACGGTAATATCATCCGTCAAAAAAATAGGATCATAACGCCAAATGACTTTTCCTTTTCCAATTAGTCCGGATAATTTTTGAAATGACGATAAAGCATTTTTCAAAGTCGGATTATACGGCTCATATATTTTCGGCAAGTTATTAATTGTGAAATGAAAATAATATTTGTAACCGAGTTCGTTAATTTTATCTAAATATTTAAAAATCGGATATGGATTCCTGGTCCAAAATACTATTGCATCAACAAACTCGGGATTTAAATTTACAACTGACACTTGATTCATATTAAAGGGATTTGGAACAATACAGTAGCCTTCTTTTAGTCTATTGTAAAACCATTCGGAATAATAAGCAGGAATATCGGTTCTTCTGCTCGCAGAAATTATCATCTGATTTTTCTTAATTTGATAATTTTTAAATAAGTACAATGTTATAAAAATAATTTATGTACATTTAATTTTTTATGGAAAATAAGATATGTCATCATTTCTAAAAAATAAGAAAAACAATGAATTATTTCACTTATTATCCAGCTCCGCTCTATTCAAACCGTTAAGAGCCGCAACGCGGTATGCTTCGGCCATTGTGGGATAATTGAATGTTGTGTTTACAAAGTACATTAAACTGTTACCTTCACCTTTTTGCGACATTATTGCTTGTCCAATATGAATGATTTCAGATGCGGAATTACCGAAACAATGAATGCCGAGTATTTCAAGTGTGTTGCGATGAAAAAGTATTTTAAGTACACCGGTAGTGTGCCCTGTTATCTGCGCCCTTGCTAAATGTTTAAAAAATGACCTTCCTATTTCATAAGGGACCTTTTGTTCGGTTAATTCTTTTTCGGTTAATCCGATAGAACTAATTTCGGGCAGAGTATAAATTCCGGTAGGAATATATTCAACTAAATGATATTCCGATTTACCCGTTACAATATGCGAAGCAGCAAATCTTCCTTGGTCATAAGAAGCACTTGCAAGATTAGGAAAGCCGACAACATCACCAACAGCATAAATGTTAGATACTGTTGTTTGATGATTTTCATTTACTTTTATCGAACCCTTGTAATCTGTCTCCACACCTAATTTCTCTAAGCCTAATTCTTGTGAATTGCCGGTTCTGCCTTGTGCCCAAAACAAATAGTCACTTCTAATTTTTTTATTCGATTTTAAATAAAGCGTAACACCGTTATTGTCGGGAACAACTTTTTCATATTCTTCGTCGTGCCTTATTAACACACCGTTTTCACGTAAATGATAACTAAGCGCATCGATAATTTCATCATCTAAAAAAGTAAGCAATTGAGAACGGATATTAATTAAATTTACTTTGGTTCTTAATCCGCGAAATATTGAAGCATATTCACATCCAACGACTCCTGCCCCATAAATGGTAATAGAACGCGGGTGAGCATTTATATCAAGGATAGTATCGCTATCAACAATACGAGGGTTGGAAAAGTCGATGTCTTCCGGATGATAAGGACGTGATCCTGTTGCAATCACGAAATAATCGGCTTTATATTTATGTTTACTTCCATTTGAAAGGGTTACTTCAATTGTATTCGCATCAATAAAACGTCCATGCCCGTCAATCATATCAACCCAATTGCGCTCGTAAAAACCTGTTCGAAGTTTAACCTGCTGTTTAATAACCGTTTCAGCCGTCGCAATTAAGTCCTGATAATAGACTTCACCCAATGAACCCCTTTCTTCAATAAGATAAGTTGCGTGCCGTAAAGCTTTACTTGGAATAGTGCTGCGGTGAGTACAGTTCCCGCCTATATTAGCAAAATAATCACAAATTGCAACATGTTTACCTGATTTAACAGCTTTCATAGCTGCTCCTTCGCCACCGGGACCACTGCCCAATACAATTACATCATATTCTTTCATATCATTCATTTACAATATTTTATTATTTTAAAAATTTAAATTTTGAAGACAAAAGGTATAATTATTTCTCTGTCTTTACAATCGGTTAATTGTCTTAATCGATAAGTGTTACCACAACTTTTTTTCTACCGTGGTTACTGTATTACATATATAAATGCCATATTGTAATTTTTCCAAAACTTGTTCAAATCTTTTTATTACCTACTATTTCAAGTTCATATAATCGGAAATTCCGTCAACAATTATTTTCTCCTTAGCCGGAAAAGTCTCAAATAATTTCTTCTGCTTTTCATTCAATTCTCTGAAATATTTTACCTCAAGCAGTTTATCGTCAAAATAGAAATCGAGTTCAATTCCGTTTTTATAAACGTAACAAGGTT
>CBFDUR010000392.1:0-2837 GCA_965613005.1 uncultured Ignavibacteriales bacterium | reverse complement strand
CTTTAGGAGTTGTAATTCGATAGCTTATTTTATTCCACCCCCTTAACATATTTAAATTCAGTTCGGAACATCCGTAACAAAATACATATCTATTTCACCTTTTCCTTTTGCTGCTAATTTACCACGATATTCACATACAAAAGCATTCTTTATTAATTCATAAGTAGTCCCTGAAACATTAATTTTGCCGGATTCCGAGCTGCTGATTATACGACTGGCAATGTTTACAGTATCACCCCATACATCAAATGTAAATTTATTACTTCCAACAATGCCTGCAACAACCTGACCCGAGTTGACCCCCGCTTTGATCATCCATTTGATATCCGAATTCTTATTCCTGTCTATTAAATATTTAAGCATATCCAAACTGGCTTTAATTATATTTACCGCATGATTATCAATATCGCCTGAAAGCCCTCCGACTACCATATATGTTAGTCCGATTGTTTTCATTTTTTCAAGCCCATGATTTTCAATTATAGTATCAAAATCCTTAAAAATATCATGCAATTCATTAACGAATTTGTGAGGGGATAATTTTGATGACAAATCTGAGAACCCATAAAACTCGATAAAGCATATAGTAATCAGTTCATAAAGTCGAGGTCTGACTTCACCTTTTAATTTTAATTCTTTCACAATATCCGCCGGAAGGATATGGTGCAAAAGTTCTTCACTGCGTTTCTTTTCTTCCTCAATTTCTTCATTACGTTTGCGTAATTCCGTTTCCATTTTATGTTTGTATAAAGCAATTTCTATTGTATTGTGAAGCTCTTTGCCGTCAAATGGTTTTAATACAAATCCGAACGGTTCGGTCAGTTTTGCTTTTTGCAATGTCTCTTCATCGGAAAGCGCAGATAAATAAACAACCGGTATATTAAAATGCCGTAAAATTATTTGAGCGGTTTCTATACCGGAAAGTTCTCCCTTCAACATTATATCCATTAATATAACATCCGCCAATTTTTGTTCTATACTTTTGATAGCTTCCTCACCGCTATTAACTATATCACTCACTAAATATCCAAGTCTTTCAACGGTTTGTTGAATATCTTTAGCTATTATATTTTCATCTTCAACTATAAGTATTTTAATATTATTTTTATTCATCATTAAAATTTTTTAAAACTATTAATAAGTATACTAAGTTTTAAATTATATTTTATTTTCACAAATAGAAATAAGAACATTTATCTATGAAGAACTACTCCCCGGTTTTTCTTCCCTCTACGAAATAAGTGTCAATTAAACCGTTACCGAAGATTTCTATCTTTTCATGGTAATTACATTTAAAATGGTCTTTAATTAATTCATACGTTGCCGAAGTTATATTAATTTTTCCGGGCAAGCTTTTTTTCTCCATAACGCTTGCTATATTAACCGTACTTCCCCAAACATCATAAGTAAATTTATTTTTTCCCACAATCCCTGCTACTGCACTGCCCGAATGAATACCAACCCTCATTTTCCACTTGTGTACTGATGATTCATTTCTTTTTGTAAGATAACCAATCATATCGAGAGCGGTAGAAATAATTTGTACTGCGTGTTGATCCGATTCTATCGGTAATCCACCGCCAATTAAATAAGAATCGCCGATAGTTTTTAATTTTTCAACATTATGTTTTTCAATTATGGAATCGAAGATTTTAAAAATATCATTAAGTTCTTCTACCAGTTTAGTTGGCGACATATTTGACGCCAGCGAAGTAAATCCTTGAAAATCCGTAAACAGCAGTGTAACGCAGCTAAATTCACGCGGTTGAATATAACCGTTAACTTTTAATTCATCGGCAATTGAAGCGGGAAATATATTCCGTAATAAATTATTTGTTTTATCTCTCTCTTTTTCCAGTTCCATTGTTCGCCGTTTAAGCTCACTATTCATTTTATGTTTATATAATGCCATTTCAATTGAAGTATGTAGTGCATTCCTTTCAAAAGGTTTTATTATGTAACCAAACGGTTCGGTTACTTTAGCTTTTTGAAGTGTCTCTTCGTCGGTAAGAGCAGTTAAATAAATAACCGGAATATCAAGAGTTGAGATAATTATTTGTGCAGCTTCAATCCCTGTCATATCCCCTACTAATATTATGTCCATTATAACCAAATCCGGTTTTAGTTTTATTGCTTTTTCAATTACTTCCGGTCCTTTTCTAACGGTACCCGCTACCTTGTATCCCAGCCTTTTAATTGTATTTGCAATATCTATAGCAATAATGTTTTCATCTTCAGCTATAAGAATGTTCGGCGTACTTGCCATATTTCCCTCGATTGTTAGAAAGCAATCTACTTCTTAAGTTTAGCATGAAAATTATTAAATTTTTTATTTTTCACATATATATTTTTTAAATATTTTAAATATAAACTTTTAAATCAATTTTCTATAAAATTAAAATTAATCATTAACTAGCCGGTCGTAAATCGCTGATTAATAAAGGCCGGGTTGAGTATATGTTTTCTTTTAGATTTTATAATTATATTTTTATATTAAAATGTAACGCACAAAACTATTCTTCGTTCCATAAAATAACCATTTTTGATTTGTGCAATAAATATATGAAGTTTTTCTTTTTAATTTAAATAATTATATTTGTTTTGATAAATTTATTCACATATTAATTGACTCATCAATAGGGATTAGTATTTAATGCAAAGTTCTAAAATAGAATTTTTAACTACTTATAATAATTTAATTGGATCTTCATTAAAATCTTTACCGAATTTTCCCGACCAACTATGCAATTTCATTATTAGTGAATTTGAATTACAAGCGGCGCTTCTATTTAAGGTAAATGAAAATAATAGCATGGTTCTGCTGGGGAAAGCCGGCA
>CBFDUR010000391.1:0-2846 GCA_965613005.1 uncultured Ignavibacteriales bacterium | reverse complement strand
TGAAAAAGGTTCCACATACCGGTGTAATAGCTGTAACGCGCTTAAATCAAATGGAAATCCCGTTTTCTTTGATAGTCAATCCGTCTGTGAGCTCAATATCTCCGATATAGTTGCATTTGAAGCATGTTTCTCATATAAAATTTCGAACTATAGTAAAGTTCTGTTAAAAATTTAAAAAAAAAATCAATTTACTAATACCGAAAAGGATAATCTTGAGAAAGTTGGTGAGTCGATTGCCAATTTTATGAAAATATGGACCGGAAATAAAAATAACTTTAGTATGTTTACGGGTGAATTAACTGCATCAATAGCACATGAATTAAGAACACCTATCAACAGTATAATGGGATTTGCAGCGCTGTTGAGCGAAAATAACCTTACTTCATCGCAAGCTGAGTATGTAGCCACTTTAAAAAACAGTGCCTCGAATTTATTGGCTCTGATAAATGACCTTATTGATATAGCCAAAATCGAAGCAGGATCTAACAAAGAAGTTAGAACTTCCACCATATTAAAAAATCTCATTGATGATATTTTAGATTACTTCAGTGACAAAATTGATCATACTAAGATAGAATTTATCGTTAATATTGATAAAAATATACCTGCTACCTTAAATTTTGATACCGTTAAACTTCGCTATATATTATTAAATATTTTAACCTCTGCATTGCGCTTTACCGAAAAAGGTAAAATTTCAATTTCTATATTTCCTACTGAACGGAATAAACTAAATATTCGTATCGCCGATACCAGTTCAGGAATTTCCACAAAAAAACTTAAAGAAATTTATAAACCCTTTGTCATTACAGAATTGGGTAAATCCGACATCGGTAATGCAACAGGCTTAGGTCTAACACTTACTAAGAAATATGTAGAATTATTAGATGGTGAAATTGAGATTACCAGTTCTTTGGGAAAAGGAAATGTTTATAATTTTACGATAAATGTTGAGTCATTATCACCTTTAGAAAGTCAAATCAGTGCATTACCAAAACCGAGAGGAAAAAACAAGGTACTCGTCGTAGAAGACGATTTTGCTACTTCAAAGCTGTTAAGCAATTATTTGAATAAATGGGGCTATGAACCGACAATAGTTAATTCGGCTGAACATGCGCTAAAAGCAATTGATAAAGATATTTACTTAGCAATATTGATGGATATTATATTGCCGGATGTGAATGGTTTCGAACTATTGAAAAAATTTCGAAATCATAAAAATTCTAAAAACACACCTGTAATTGTTTGTTCGGTTGAAGCGGAGCAACAGAAAGCCTTTCTAATGGGTGCGGTGGAATATTTTGTTAAGCCCATAAAATACAAATATCTAGTAGAAGTATTAACCAGCTATAAACTGAAAAAAGATTCTAATATTTTAATTGTTGACGATGACGTTCCAACTTTAAATTTAATCAAAGAAGCAGTTGAACAAGCCGGCTACAACGCAATCGCAGAATCGCGTTCGGTAAATGTTGTAACCATGCTAGATACGTTGAATCTTGATCTAGCAATAATCGACTTGGATATGCCGGAGGTAACTGGTTTTGAATTAATAAAACAAATAAAATATCGACCTAAATTTTCTAAATTGCCGGTAATTATATATACAGGGAAAGAAAACTATAAAGATGATCTGCAAAAAATAAATGGACTATTTACCGAATTATTGGAAAAGAGTAGTACAAATATCGAAGAATTGTCGGATACCATTAATCAAATGATTAACCGTTATGACGAACTGCCTCCGAAAGAAGAAGTTGAAAAACAGCAAGATACCATAAAAATCTTGCTTGTTGAAGATTATAAACATTCGCAAATAATTGTTACAAGGCTTTTGAAGAAAAATGATTTTGAATCGATTGTTGTTGTTGAGAATGGAGCTGAAGCCCTGGAAGAAGCTAAACATCATAAATTTGATTTAATCCTGATGGATATGCAAATGCCCGTTATGAATGGATTTGAAGCTACCGAAAAAATTAGACAACTGCTCGATTATAAAGATGTACCAATTATTGCATTAACTGCTTTTGCCATGAAGGGCGACAGGGAAAAATGTCTGGAAGCCGGCGCTACCGATTATATCCCTAAACCAATCGACAGTCATGAATTTATAGAAAAAGTAAAATATTATACCGAGAGTAAAGTTCGCGCTAAATAGTGTATCTTATCTACAGTCCACAAATTTATTCTCTTTTTGATTTTGACCTTAACCTTACTTTAGATTTAGTAAAATTATTACAACAAGCACATAACATTTAAACTTCTGCAAAATTAAAACCCATAAGGAAGAGCGATAATGTTTATTAATATTTTTAAATTTTTTGTTTTCACTATAGAAATCCACAAAATTCTCAAGGTTTCGGGAATCTTCCCTTATGAAACAGATGAAACAATAATTACATATTTACGAAAATTCTAATCTTAAACTAGCGCTATTTTGCAGTAACTCTATTTAATAATTTATACAAACTATATGTTTTTTTTCACTGCAAAATCTTGCTTTAGGGGGTGGAATAGAATAACCTGTATATAATACAAGAATAAATCACTATTATTTAGGAGTTGTAATTCAATAATTTATTTTATTCCACCCCCTAAACATTTTTCCAAAACAAATTTAGCACTCCGGTAATTCTATCCCGGAAATTTCCAAAATGCATTTCCAATTGTGATGAGTAAATTATCAATAATAAATATTACAGCTTTATTTAATAGAAAATTATTTTGCCATATTCAACATCCGGTCTTGTATGCGCTTTAACAAAATTTCATTCAACACTTTATTTTGTGCCATAAGCATCCGGACCGTTTCTTTTGTAAATATTAAATAAGGGAGACACAGCATT
>CBFDUR010000390.1:0-2858 GCA_965613005.1 uncultured Ignavibacteriales bacterium | reverse complement strand
ACAGCAATATAAATCTCAATTGCTGCCAATAGATTCCGAACATAGTGCCATATTTCAATGCTTGGAAGGTGAACGCAAAGAAGGGATTGAAAAATTAATATTAACGGCTTCAGGGGGTCCATTTTTAAACCATAACAAACTCTCACTAAAAAATGTTTCCGTTAAGCAGGCATTAAATCATCCGAATTGGAAAATGGGGAACAAAATAACAATAGATTCAGCCTCTATGATGAATAAAGGATTGGAGGTTATTGAGGCTCATTGGCTTTTTGGATTTGATAAAGAAGATATTGATGTAGTCATTCACCCTCAATCAATTATTCATTCAATGGTTCAGTTTGTCGACGGCTCAATAAAGGCACAGCTTGGGCTGCCTGATATGAAACTGCCGATTCAATACGCCTTAACTTATCCGCAAAGATTAAAGAATAATTTTGAAAGAATAATAATGCCCAAAATAGGAAAGTTAACTTTTTTAGAACCGGATTATGATAAATTCGAATGTTTACACCTTGCATATTCGGTATTAAATGAAGGCGGAACAGCGCCTTGTATTCTGAATGCGGCTAATGAGGTAGCCGTTGATAAATTTTTAAAAGGAGAAATTAATTTTTTAGCAATACCGGAGTTAATCAATCAAGCATTAGATAAAATAGAAAATCATAAAGCACCTGATCTGGAAACAATATTTGAATGTGATATGCTAACACGTGAATATGTATCTAATTTAACGTGAAATATTCGTATCGCATATTTATTTCAAACATATAGTTTCATCAATATATATTCTACATCAAATAAAACACATATTCGAAAAATTTATTCCCTGGATGAGAACGAAACAAGTTTTTAATTTAGTAGTTTAATATATTTAAAGCTTTAAAAAACCGGTTAAATCTGAGGGTAGCTTTATAAAAATTTTGCAATAAAAGGAGAAATATTATTTAATGAACTATATTATTTATTTTGCCATAACAATTGGGATTCTCGTCTTCATTCATGAATTTGGTCATTTTGCAGCAGCCAAACTATGTGGTATGCGCGCAGACGTTTTCGCTATTGGCTTTGGAAAAAGATTGCTTGGATGGAATAGAATAAGCGGATTCTCATTTGGAAGCTTACCGAAAGATTTTGACGGTCAGGGAAATACCGATTATAGATTATGCTTACTCCCTTTAGGCGGTTATGTAAAAATTGCCGGTATGGTTGATGAAAGTTTTGATACAAAATTTGCCGAAAAAGAACCTCAACCCTATGAATTTCGTTCTAAACCTACTTACCAAAAAATTATCGTAATAACTGCCGGTGTTTTAATGAATTTATTATTGGCAATTTTGATATTTTGGGGAAATAATTTTTTTCAAGGGAAAGCCATAACTAAAACTACCTCTATCGGCTATGTAGAACCTAACAGTCCTGCCGATTCAATTGGGTTTATGTCCGGAGATAAAATACTTGCTATTAATGGCAAACTTGTGCACAATTGGGAAGATGTTCGCTCTGATATTTTTATTAATGATTTTGGTGAAAATCTAAATGTTAAAATATTAAGAGATGGAAAAACTAAATTAATTCATGTATTACGCTCGAAAATTCCGTCAATTGAAAGTAAGTCATTATTCCTATTACCTTCGGGTATTCGACCTGCTATAATGGAAGTATTAGCGAATTCGCCGGCTAAAAAAGCGGGAATTAAAGCAGGTGATATATTTATTTCTCTGAACCATATCCCTCTTTATAGTGCTAAACAAACCACTGTAATTATAAAAAGCCATATTGGACAATCTCTTCCGCTGGTTGTTATAAGAAAAAAAGATACTCTAAATTTAGCCGTTACTCCGGCTTCCGACGGTATGATCGGTGTGGGAATCAGTGATGCTTTTACCGGGTCTGTTGTTTATAAAACTTTCAGCTTTTTTAAATCCTTTGAAGTAGGCTGGCAGGATATAAAAAAAATTACCTATTTAACTTTCAATATGCTTGGCAAAGTTCTTACCGGGAAGATTGCTTTTGGAAAGGCTTTTGCCGGACCGGTTAAAATTGCTAAATTTGCAGTTCAATCGGCTCATACCGGTATTATTTCATTTTTGTTTTTCCTTGCCATGTTAAGTTTGAGTCTAGCAATTATAAATATTCTTCCCTTCCCGGCTCTAGACGGCGGGCATTTTGTAATTATATCTATTGAGGGAATTATTAGAAGAGAACTTCCCATTAAATTCAAAATTGCAATCCAAAATGCGGGCTTTGTTATTTTGCTGTTGCTCATGGTTTTTATTATTTATAGTGATTAATGTCGTTGGGGTTTATGAGATTGCATCGGGGATTGCCTATGCAACTACTGGTTACGCAATAAGAGCGAGCAGTACACTTTATAATCCAAATATTTTCGGGATTTGGGCTGCACTAATGATTCTGGGTGTGAATTTTCTGTTTGAAAGGGAATTTTTGACCAGAAATGAATTGATTGTTTTAACAGCATTAGGTGTTGTGTCACTTTGCCTATCGGCATCTAGAAGCGGCTTTTTGCTTTCTGGTATGATGTTATTTTTTGTCGCTATATTTTTACGGAGAGGGAATCATAGTAAACCATTATTATGGCGCGATAGACTATATCCGTTAATTTTATTCTTGAATATTTTTATTATGTACGCGATCATAATTATATCAATAGATAGTGTGGCCAATATTAATTTTGTAACATCATTGCATGCAAATATCGATCGATTTATATATTTCCCTTATGACTTAGCTGTGCTAGTTTTTAACTCTGGTCATCATTTATGGGAAATAATTTTTAACACAGTAAACACATCATCGACACAAATAGTGCAAGAAGTTATTGTTCAAACACCTAGTCA
>CBFDUR010000389.1:0-2863 GCA_965613005.1 uncultured Ignavibacteriales bacterium | reverse complement strand
CTGCCATAAATAACACGAATATTACTGATAAGATACTATAAGAAAATATTCTTATAGGTTCTTGAAAGTACGACTAATGTATTTACATTGTATAATTTCTAATCAAATAACAATCCATAATGACCAATAGAACAAACTATTTATTGAAGTCCCGTGTGTGCAGTTCTTGATTGATTGTTTTGGACATTGTTCATTTTCTAAGTAATTAGACCAATTAGAAATTAGGTCAATTAGGTAAACCTCGTTAGATAATCATAATAAGTTTTCATTTAAAGTAAGATCAACCTTGCGGTCCTTAGTTTTTCTCTAATGTCAAGTCATATTTGTAATGCTATATAACTTTTGAACTCACTCCAAACTCCTCTTTTTGTAAGAGAAGGGGAGAGGGGGATGAGTTTTTCTTGCGTCAACAAAGCCAATACGACAGAGCATATTTGACTTGATACTAATTTCAGTCCAAACTTTGCCGTACTCATATATTGATAAGAATTTTTCAGATTAAAAGTTACATATAATATTTTAGAATACCGGTAATATAGTTTACTCATATTTTTAACTGATTCTGATTAGTTTACAAAGGCTTTTTTTTATTTGTTTTACGGTATTCATCTGTTTTATAATTTAAGTTTACTCATAAATCGTTTCTAAATCTTTGAGGTTTTCCACCACGGCGGACAAATTAAAACCTCGAAAGTTTCCGGATATTTCTAAATGAAGACTTGTAAAAAGAAAAGCGTTGTTTAAGTGACTTATAATACTCTTCTCATTTCATCATTCTTTAAGAATTGCAAAAATATATTTTTTTTCATAAGTTTAATTAAATATTGTAAATAGAAATAATAAAGATAAATTACTTCCAATTTCCTTTAAAGTAGAGATCCCTTTATTATTAAATCTTTAAGGAGGACTATGTATGAAGTATCCTGAAATAAGTAATTTCATTAATGGGGAATTAACATCAAATAACAATGGAACATTGGATGTTTACTCACCTCTCGACGGTTCTGTTATATCTCAAGTACCTATTTCTTCTCCATCCGGATTAGATAAAGCCGTTAAAGCCGCAAGGAATGCATTTAAATCATGGTCTAAAAAACCGATAAAGGAAAGAGTGCAGGTCTTTTTCAAATACCGGAATTTATTAGAAGAAAATACTGAAGAATTAGCCAATCTTATTAGCGAGGAAAACGGGAAAACATACTCCGAAGCAAAAGCCGAAGTACTGAAAAGTATAGAGCTTACTGAGTTTGCTTGTTCAATGCCGCAATTGGTTACCGGTGAAATCCTGGAAGTAAGCAGGGGAGTTGAATGCCGTATTGATAAACATCCCATTGGCGTTTTAGCCTCTATTACTCCGTTTAATTTTCCCAATATGGTGCCGAATTGGACTACACCCAACGCCTTGGTTTTGGGAAACACAATGATTTTAAAACCCTCTGAGCAAGTACCCCTAAGCGCAAACAAATTAGCGGAACTCTTAAAAGAAGCCGGTCTTCCCAACGGAGTATTTAACATTGTGCATGGACAGAAAGAAATTGTTGAGGCAATTTGTGATCACCCGGGTATAGATGCTGTTACATTTGTGGGATCGACAAAGGTTGCAAAGATTGTTTACGCAAGAGCAACTTCAAAATTGAAAAGAGCTTTATGTTTGGGCGGCGCTAAAAACCATTTAATTGTTCTTCCCGATGCCAATGTGGAAATGACTGCTTCGAATGTTGCCGCTTCGATGAGCGGTTGCGCGGGTCAGCGTTGTATGGCTGCTTCGGCAATGGTAGGTGTTGGAAAGGTTGATCATATTGTTGAAAAGCTTTGCGACGAAGCAAGGAAAATTGTACCGGGTAAAAATCTGGGAGCTGTTATTTCAAGAGCTGCAAAAGAAAGAATTGAAAACTATATTACAGAAGCCGGACAGCAAGGTGCAAAAATTCTGGTTGACGGACGTAATGCCGTAGTTGAAGGGAAAGAAAACGGTTTTTACGTGGGCGCAACCGTAATTGATTATGTAAAACCGGATATGAAAATTGCCAAAGAGGAGGTCTTCGGACCGGTACTTTCAATTATGCGGAGCGAAACAATTGAAGAAGCAATTGGAATTGAGAACAGCTCGCAATACGGAAATGCAGCATCTGTGTTTACCCAAAGCGGCAGTGCCTCAAAATACGTGGCGGACAACGCAAGCGCCGGAATGATCGGAGTGAATATCGGTGTTCCCGTTCCACGTGAACCTTTTTCTTTCGGTGGTTGGAACGAGTCAAAATTCGGCGTGGGCGATATAACGGGAAAAAGCTCCATCGAGTTTTTAACAAAACCGAAAAAAATAACTACTAAATGGAATCCTGAATCAAAAATAAATTGGATGAGTTAACTAAATTTTTTAGAGGAACAATATGACAAATATAGTAAAAAGCGGACTTATACAGGCTACTCTTTCAACTTCTGCTGAGCAGCCCATTGAAAAAATTAAACAGTCGATGATCGACAAGCACGTAAAAATGATTGAAGAGGCCGCACAAAAAGGCGTGCAAATTCTTTGTCTGCAAGAACTGTTTTACGGACCGTATTTTTGTGCCGAGCAGAAAATAAAATGGTATTCGATGGTAGAAAAAATACCCAACGGACCAACAATAAAGCTGATGCAAGAACTTGCTGAGAAACATAATATGGTAATTGTAGTTCCTGTTTACGAAGAGGAAATTACAGGCGTTTATTACAACACCGCTGCCGTTATTGATGCGGATGGGAAGTATTTGGGTAAATACCGGAAACATCACATTCCGCATTGCAATCCGGGTTTTTGGGAAAAATTTTATTTCAAGCCGGGAAATTTGGGCTATCCGGTATTTAAAACAGCTTTTGCCGA
>CBFDUR010000388.1:0-2865 GCA_965613005.1 uncultured Ignavibacteriales bacterium | reverse complement strand
GATCGCTGGCAATACAATCGATTGTACCGTCTTTCAAACCGTTTAATATCTCATCAATATCAGCTTTTGATCTAAGAGGAGGTTTCATCTTGGTATTTGTATTATATGATTTTACTTCATCATCGGTTAATGAAAAATGATGAGGAGTTACTTCTGCAGTTATTTTAATACCTTTATGTTTTGCTTCTCTAACCATTTCAACAGATCTTTTGGTGCTGATATGTGCAATATGAAGTTTTCCTCCTACGTAATCCGTCATTAAAATATCACGGCTGACTATTATATCTTCAGATATTGAAGGCAGCGGAGGCAAGCCGAGCAATGTAGAATTTAGACCTTCATTCATCGCTCCGCCTGAAAGTGATTCATCTTCACAATGTTCAATAATAGGAAGATCGTACATTTTTGAATATTCCAGACATCGCCTCAACATAGCAGATGTTTTGATAGCTGTACCATCGTCTGAAAAACCGACAACTCCTGCTGCATATAATTCAGCCATCGGAGAAATAAATTCTCCTTCTCTGCCGAGTGTTGCAGCACTTATCACAGAAACATCGACAATATGACTTGCAGCTTGTTTTACAATCAAATTAACTACTTCTGCAGAGTCAATCGCCGGTTCGGTATTTGGCATACATGCAATACCGGTAAATCCGCCATTCGCTGCACTATCACACCCGGAAACAACAGTTTCTTCATCTTCCCTTCCGGGTTCTCTCAAATGAACATGCATGTCAAAAAAACCAGGTACAATAAATTTTCCATTTAAATCAAATTCAGCAGCATCTTTTTTATCTTCTTCATTTACTTTATCTACTTTGGAGATTTTCCCATTTGTTAATAAAATATCCACACCCTTTAAGTTCATTTTTTGTTCAGGGTGTATAACATTTACGTTACTTAAGATAACCTTCATTTCATTTCCTTCTAATTTTGAGTACCTAACAAATACAGGACAGCCATTCGTATGGCAACACCATTAGTAACCTGTTTTAGTATAATTTGATTCAAACCGTCGGCAACCTCTGAAGAAAGTTCAACACCTCTATTTATCGGACCAGGATGAAGGATTAAAATATCTTTACTATTTTTATTAAGACGCTCTGTTGTAATTCCAAAATATCTTGCATATTCTCTTATTGAAGGGAAATATTCTCTTGCTCTTCTTTCCAATTGAATCCGGAGTACATTTAATACATCATTCTCTTGAATGGCTTCGTCAATACTATGGATAACATCTACTCCCAGTTCCTCAATATATCGGGGAATCATCGTAAGAGGTCCACAAACGGAAACTTTTGCACCCATCGTTTTTAAACCGAAAATATTTGAAAGCGCAACCCTACTATGTGCAATATCGCCTACTATACAAACTTTAAGACCTTCAAGCTTACCTAATTTTTCCCTGATGGAATATATATCTAGTAAAGCCTGCGTAGGATGCTCATGAATTCCATCACCCGCATTTATAATATTGGCATTACAAATTTTTGTAAGGAAAATAGGGACGCCTGCAGCCGAATGTCTTACAACTACCATATCTACTTTCATAGCTTCTATATTTCTCATAGTGTCTTTAAATGTTTCACCTTTACTTGCACTGCTGGAAGAAACAGAAAAATTAATCGTATCGGCTGATAAACGTTTTTCGGCTAGTTCAAAAGAAATCCTTGTCCTTGTTGAATTTTCAAAAAAGAGATTAACTATTGTTTTACCTTGAAGAGTTGGAACCTTTTTTATAGGTCTTTCTAAAACTTCTCTAAAAGTAGTTGCGGTATCCAGAACAAGTTGAATATCTTCCATGGGTACGCCATTGAGTCCTAACAAATGCTTACTTGATAACGGCATATAAATTAACTCGGTTTAATAATTTTATCTTCAGAAATATCTATTAAATAAATTGCGTCTTCACCATCAATTTCATTCATTTTAACTTTAATTTCTTCATCAGAGGATGTAGGAATATTTTTACCCACATAATCTGCCCTTATGGGTAATTCCCGATGCCCTCTATCGACCAGGACAAACAATTGGATAGAATTCGGTCTACCCAAATCCATTATTGCATTTAATGCAGAACGAACTGTTCTCCCGGTAAATAAAACATCATCAATTAATATTATATCTTTTTGAGTAATGTCGAAGGTAATATTTGATACCGACACATCAGGTTGTTTTAAACGAGTTCGAAAATCATCCCGGTAAAGTGTTACATCCAACACGCCCAGAGGTAATTCCATGTTTCCGATTTCTTTTAATTTTCGGAATATTCTATTTGCCAGGAATTCACCTCTCGTTCTCATCCCCATTAAAACGAGGTTGTTGGACCCCTTGTTTTTCTCGAGAATTTCATGTGAAATACGAGTAATTATTCGCTGTAATCCCCCACTATCAACAATTTTTGATTTAATACGCATATCTAAAAAAAAATCCTCCTTGGTAATTTACCTCAGAGGTTATCTATTATTATATCATTATACATTTCTTTTTTCTTCCTTTCCCATCTCTCCGGATAGAATTAAAGGTTAACTTTATTTATTTAAACCTAAAGTAAATAATCTAAAAAGTAAAGAAATATTTAAATTATACATTTAGTATTCTTATGAGAGAATGTTTTTGAGTTTCAAATAACCATTTGTCCCCTGCCTTTTACGAAAAAAAATGATTACAAAAAACCTTCGTGATTTCCAAAACTTCTAAAGTTTGAAATGATTTAGGAAAAGACTTAAATTATAATCAGATAAAATAACCGTTAGATATAAAACTTCTTTAATCAGATTTCTAAATAACTGCTCACGTTACGCAAGTATGTTACTAAATTGCCTCGACATTTATGCCGTGGGCCATATTAACCTTAACTAT
>CBFDUR010000387.1:0-2865 GCA_965613005.1 uncultured Ignavibacteriales bacterium | reverse complement strand
CATATTTTGTGTAAGACGAACCTATGTCAATTCCGAGATAATGCATATTCCTATCGCCGTAAATCGTAAATTGAGTAATTATATTTTTTCATGTCAGTAGGCCATGAACTAATGTTTGTTTTTAATTTCTAATTAACTCCGTTAGATACATTATTTTAACAAATGATAAAAACTTATTATGATTATCTAAAGGAGTCAATTTTAATCAACAGCACATCAAAATATTATTTCGCATTAATTTCTTTGTCGGATTCTAGATTATTTAAATTTCCGTTA
The DNA here is from genome assembly GCA_965613005.1 of uncultured Ignavibacteriales bacterium. Taxonomy (GTDB): domain Bacteria; phylum Bacteroidota; class Ignavibacteria; order Ignavibacteriales; family Ignavibacteriaceae; genus CAVVVS01. The sequence continues at coordinate 2,589 of CBFDUR010000387.1, read as the reverse complement.
TCTATTTATACAAAGGATAGTTTTGCAGGATGATCTTTTTGATGTAAATTTATATTTATAAAATATAGAAAGGAATGATCAAATGAAATATACACACTTAGGCAGAACAGGAGTTAAAGTCAGTAAAATTTGTTTCGGAACCATGAATATCGGGACTTATATTCCGGAACAAGATGCATTCAAAATGATGGATCGAGCTTTGGAACTTGGAATCAATTTTTTCGACACTGCAAATGCTTACGGAGGTGATAAAGGAATGGGATACTCCGAAACAGTCCTCGGTAATTGGTTAAAGCAAAGGGAAGTTAGAGATAAGATATTTTTAGCTTCCAAAGTTTATGGAAAAGTTGGGGAAGGAATAAATGATTTGAAACTCTCGGCTTATCATATAAAAAAAGCTTGCGAGGATAGTCTTAGAAGGTTAAAAACCGATCATCTGGATTTATATCAAATGCATCATATAGATAGGGAAACTCCCTGGGAGGAAATATGGCAGGCTATGGAACAATTAGTTAGGGAAGGCAAGGTTCTATATGTTGGAAGTTCAAATTTTGCAGCATGGAATATTGTTGAAGCCTGTTACATAGCAAAACAAAGAAACTTCCTCGGATTAGTCTCCGAACAAAGTATTTACAATTTAAGAAACAGGCATATTGAGCTTGAAGTTATTCCTGCATGTAAAGCGATGGGAGTGGGTATCCTTACTTGGAGTCCCTTAGGCGGAGGGATTTTATGCGGCGTATTGGACAAAGTGGAAGAAGGTTCACGAAGAAACCGTGAAGCATTGCGGAAATCGGTAGAAAAGCTTCGTCCTCAGTTGGAAGCGTACGAAAAATTATGTAAGGAAATAAATCAAAAGCCTGCCGATATTGCTCTTGCTTGGCTGATTCACCAGCCTGGAATTACTTCACCAATAGTAGGACCCAGAACAATGCAACAGTTGGAAGATAACATAAAAGCTGCAGATTTAGTGTTGTCGGAAGATATATTAAAAAAACTGGATGAAATTTGGCCTGGACCTGGGAACCAAGCTCCGGAAGCTTACGCATGGTAATGTTTGTTGACCTTGAGGGATTATAATGAATCCTCCAAGGTCAAAATTAAATTAGAATTTTTATAATAGCTTTGCTCTGAATTAAAAAATAATAACAAAAATAAAAAGTAGAAATGATATTTCTAAAATCGAAATCTCTTATCTTACGAATCTAAAAAAATGCGTCATTTATAATGGAGTAATAAAAATCAGTTAAGAGGAAAAAGAGAAGTGAATGAATACTCTGCAAGATGATTTATTAAAATGGCGGAAGGAATTTCCGATTTTGGAGAAAAGCGCTTATTTAATTTCCAATTCTCTTGGAGCAATGCCAAAAGGCGTTTACAATAAAATACATGATTACTGTGAAATCTGGTCTACCTGGGGTGTTCAAGCATGGGAATATGAATGGTGGGAACTTTCTTTGAAGGTGGGAAATCTAATTGCTCCTTTAATCGGTGCGGGTAAAGATGAAATATCTATGCACCCAAATATTTCATTGATTCAATCGATATTAATTTCATCATTCGATTTTTCGGGTAATAGAGCAAAAGTTGTTTATACCGATCTTGAGTTTCCCTCCGATATGTATGTATATGAAAAATTAGCTTCATCATTCGGAGCTAAAATTCACATCGTTAAATCGGAAGACGGAATTACAACTCCAACCGGGAAATTAATCGAATCGATAGATGAAAAGACTTTGCTCGTTCCTATTTCTCATGTACTATTTCGAAGTGCATATATTAATGATGTTAAAACAATAACAGAAAAAGCACATTCGGTAGGTGCGTTGGTCATTCTTGATGCATATCATTCTGTCGGTACAATAGAAGTAGACGTAAAAGAACTCGGTGTTGATATTTTAATCGGGGGCGTACTTAAATGGCTTTGCGGAGGTCCAGGCGGTGCCTTCCTTTGGATTAAACCTGAGTTAAGAAATCGTCTTAAACCTAAAATTACCGGCTGGCTTGCTCATAAAAATCCTTTCGCTTTTGAAGATAAAATGCATTACACCGGTACGGCATATCGGTTTTTAAATGGTACACCATCAATCCCGGCTTTGTATACTATTCAGGAAGGTCCGAAGATTATAAATAAAGTAGGTATCAAAAATATCCGGGAAAAATCAGTAAAACAAACCTCTTTAATAATTGAAGAAGCGCAAAAAAAAGGCTATCAAATTAATACTCCGTTAGAATCTCGATTCCGTGGCGGAACCGTTTCAATAGATATGCCGGGTTCTTATGAAATTTCAAAAGAGTTGATAAAAAGAAAGATTCTTGTTGATTATAGACCGAAGGCAGGCATTAGAATAGCGCCTCATTTTTATACATCAAATGAAGAGATTCTAAATGCGATGAACGTTTTAAATGAATTATTTCTTTGTAAAGAACCCAACTATTCACCATTTGGTAATAAAACTATTATAACACTAACTTTAAAAGAATTGGAAGACAAATTTAATTAACTAACTATGGGAAGAATTACCGATGCTGTTAAGCATTTAATTATATTGAATGTTATCTTTTTTGCTGCAAGTGAGTTACTTGGCC
>CBFDUR010000386.1:0-2866 GCA_965613005.1 uncultured Ignavibacteriales bacterium | reverse complement strand
TAAAGACCTTGTAGATTCCGCTCCAAAGACAGTGAAAGAAGCAATCTCTAAAGAGGAGGCTGAAAAACTTCAGAAAGAATTTGAAGGAGCCGGCGCTACCGCAGAAATCAAATAACAATTATTAATTATATTTTATTCGATATGTATTTTTCAAAGAGTGATAAGTTGGTGAAATCTGTCTTATCGCTTTTTGTATTATCGACATTGTTGTTTGTAAGTATTGATAGAAAATAAAAAGAAAAATTATTTGGAGGCATGACAATTGGATAAAAAGAGAATTTCCTTTAGTAAAATTCCCTCTATAATTAAAGCTCCTAATTTATTAGATATTCAAACAGCTGCATACGAGGATTTTATTCAACTAAACGTTCCCTCAGTGGAAAGAAAAAATAAAGGACTTCATGCAGTTTTCAATGCTAATTTTCCGATATTCGATAATAAAGAAAATTATAGACTGGATTTTATAGCATATTATATTGAAAAACCCAGGTTTTCAATTGAAGAATGTCTGGAGAGAGGATTAACTTACGCTGCCCCTCTAAAGGCTAAGATGCGTCTTGCTACAAAAGATCCGGAAACGGAAGAATTTGTTAATAGCGTAGAACAAGAAGTCTATTTGGGTAATTTACCCTTTATGACCATAAAAGGAACTTTCGTTATAAATGGAGCTGAGAGGGTTGTTGTATCTCAACTTCATCGTTCACCGGGTGTTGCTTTTTCTCAAACTATACATCCTAACGGTACTCCTATTTATTCAGCTAGGATTATACCGCTGCGAGGTTCCTGGGTAGAATTTGCTACCGATATTAATTATGTAATGTATGTATATATAGATAGAAGAAAAAAATTTCCTGCAACTACTTTACTACGTGCTTTAGATTATCAAACTGATGAGGAAATACTCTCACTTTTCAATCTTCTGGAGGAAATTGACGTTAAAAAAGTTGAAATTGAAGATTATATCGGTAGAACAATTGCAAGTGATGTTTTTGATATGTCTACAGGTGAAATATTTTTAACTAAAGATAGCATTCTTACAGAAGAAGATACTGATAGATTAAAAGAGGCAGAGGTTGAAAAATTAAAATTAGTTACTTCTGAAGTTGCACCGGATATGGATTTAATTTTAAATACTTTGCGAAAAGATACCTCAAGCACTAAAGAAGAGGCTTTATTCGCTATTTATCGGCAACTTCGTTCAGGTGAGGCTCCTGACCTTGCTACTGCAGAAGCTTTAATTGAAAAATTATTCTTTAATGATAAAAGATATGACCTGGGTGATGTAGGTCGCCACAGGATGAATAACAAATTAAAACTGAATATTCCAGAAACCACTACTGTTCTTACTATGGAAGATATTATTTCAATAATGAAATATATAATCAAGTTAAGGAATGGTAATGAAGCTGTTGATGATATAGACCATCTCGGGAACAGGCGGGTTAGAACGGTTGGAGAGCAATTAGGTCAACAATTTAATGTTGGTATGGCACGTATGGCTAGAACTATTAAAGAAAGAATGAATATGCGTGATTCGGAGAATTTTACTCCGCAAGACCTTGTAAATGCACGTACTATTAGCAGTGTTATTAATGCTTTTTTTGGTACTAATCAACTGTCGCAGTTTATGGATCAAACAAATCCTCTTGCCGAAATGACTCACAAAAGGAGAATGTCTGCACTAGGACCCGGCGGTTTAACCAGAGAACGAGCAGGATTTGAGGTTCGTGATGTTCATTATACTCATTACGGTCGCTTGTGCCCAATTGAAACTCCTGAAGGACCAAATATCGGACTCATTTCTTCACTTACTATTTATGCAAGAATCAATCGTTATGGCTTTTTGGAAACACCTTACAGAAAAGTGATAAATAAAAAAGCTACTTCTGAAGTGGAATATCTAACTGCTGAACAGGAGGATTTATATACTATAGCACAAGCTAACGCTATTTTGGATGAACAAGGTGATTTTGTCAGTAAAAGGGTTAAATGCCGTTATAAAGGCGAATTTCCTATCGTTGTTCCTGAAAATATACAATATATGGATGTTGCACCCGCACAATTGGTTAGTGCAGCCGCAGCATTGATTCCATTTTTAGAACATGATGACGCAAACAGAGCTTTGATGGGATCCAACATGCAACGCCAGGCGGTACCGTTAATGAAACCACAGGCTCCTATTGTAGGAACCGGACTGGAAGAAAAAATTGCTGTTGACTCAAAGGCTATTATAGTTGCTGAAGATAACGGAGTGGTCGATTATGTCGATGCAAATAAAATTGTAGCTAAGTATGATATTAATCCGAATAGTTTTGAAGCATTAACCGGTTTCAACAACGAAAAGAAAGTTGCATATAATCTGATAAAGTTTAGCGGTACAAACCAGGAGACTAGCATTAATCAAAGACCGCTTGTAAAAGAAGGACAAAGAGTTAGTAAAGGTGATGTACTTGCCGACGGTTGTGCTACCGAAGGTGGTGAATTAGCTCTCGGCAGAAACGTATTAGTAGCATTTATGCCTTGGAGAGGTTACAATTTTGAGGATGCTATCGTTATTAGTGAAAGAGTTGTGAGTGAAGATATCTATACTTCAATTCATATCGAAGAATTTGCTTTAGATGTAAGAGATACTAAATTAGGTGCTGAAGAATTAACAAATGATATTCCAAATGTAAGTGAGGAAGCTGTTAAAGACCTTGACGATAATGGTATAATTCGCGAAGGTGCAGAAGTTAAAGAGGGTGATATCCTCATCGGGAAAATTACCCCCAAAGGAGAAACTGACCCGACTCCTGAAGAAAAACTTTTAAGAGCTATCTTTGGTGATAAAGCAGGGGATGTAAAAGATGCTTCATTAAAGACTCCT
>CBFDUR010000385.1:0-2893 GCA_965613005.1 uncultured Ignavibacteriales bacterium | reverse complement strand
CTGAAAAAGAAAAATTCTTTCTTTACCCCGTTTGATAAGGGTTCCGGGAATTTTTTCGATTCCGAATTGTTTTTTAAGAATCTGAATTATCCTCTTTTCTTCTTTTTCTTCTATAATTTCTAAAATTGGTATTTTATATTTCATTTTATACAAATCTTATAATTTATTCCGGCTTAAAGAATTAAGCAACATACTATTTCTATTATTCTAAAATAAATCAATTAAAAGTATTTTTTCCGAGTCTTTTAACTTTAAAGAGCTACGGTAATCATTTTTTTTCTTAGCTTTATCCTAATAATAAGAATAAAATGCAATTATTTTCTAAATATTAGAAAATGCTCATAAAAATCATTGGATTTTTAACGCAATATCTAGAGTAATCGTTGGCAAGAAAATTGGTGTAATCATTATAAATAAGATTAGAGTAAACAATGACAACATTAGATACGCCGCTATACACAATAAGTACAGCAGCAAAATTAGTAGGAGTATCTGTTCATACATTAAGGTTGTACGAAAATGAAGGATTTATCATTCCTTTTAAAAAAGAGAGTAAACAGAGACTTTATTCCGATTTAGATATAGAAAGACTAAAATGTTTACGCAAAGTAATAAACGAAGAGCGAATAGGTTTTGAAGGCATTCGTAGAATACTTTCACTAATACCTTGTTGGGGATTAGTTAAGTGTACTGCGAAAGATCGGGAAAATTGCGAATCTTTTAATAGTGCATCAAAACCTTGTTGGATGATAAATCATAAAAATAATTACTGTACGGGCAGAGATTGTAGGGAATGTGAAGTGTACCAAAGTTTTAATGATTGTGAAAGTATTAAGGATAAATTAAAAGAGTTAATTGTTCCAATAAATTAGAAAAGGGATAATAAAATGAAAAAACTAGTTATTCTCGGTGCCGGAACTGCCGGCACAATGATGCTCAACAAACTGAGCAACGTTTTAGAAAAAGATCAATGGAGTATCACCATTGTCGATCAATTTGAAACCCATTATTATCAACCTGGATTTCTATTTATTCCGTTTGGAATTTATACAAAAAAGGATGTGGTAAAACCGAAACGTGATTTTTTCCCGTCCCAAGCTAATGTTATTATGTCTGAAATTGATAAAATTGAGCCTGACAAAAATAGAGTTCTACTCAAAAATAACCGGGTATTGCCGTATGATTATCTAATAATTGCTACAGGCACAAAAATCAGGACTGAAGAAACCGAAGGAATGAAAGATAAACTTTGGTATAAAAATATTTTCGACTTTTATACTATTGAAGGCGCTTGTGCCCTCGGAAATTTTTTCAAACATTGGAACGGCGGTAAATTAGTGTTGAATATTACTGAAATGCCCATTAAATGCCCGGTTGCACCTTTAGAATTTGTTTTTCTAGCCGATTGGTTTTTTACAGAAAAAGGTATCCGCGATAAAGTTGATATTCATTTTGTAACACCTTTACCCGGAGCATTTACCAAACCGCGTGCAACTTCAATTTTAGGCGATTTTCTAGATAAGAAAAATATTCATCTTACTACAGATTTTAATATCGGTAAAGTTGATAATGAAAATAAAAAAATTGTTTCGTGGGATGAACTAGAAATTAAATTTGACGCTCTTGTTACCATCCCTACAAATATGGGCGACGATATGATAAAACGCAGCGGAATGGGAGATGAATTAAATTTTGTTCCAACGGATAAACATACTTTAATGGCAACAGGTCACGATAACATTTTTGTTATCGGCGATGCTACAAATCTTCCCAGTTCTAAAGCCGGCTCGGTCGCTCACTTCGAAGGCGACATCTTATTCGAGAACTTTTTAAGCGTAATTGACGGTGGAAAGCCGTGCGCAGAATTTGACGGTCATGCTAACTGCTTTATCGAATCGGGATTTGGAAAAGGTATTTTGATTGATTTTAATTACGATACCGAGCCTTTACCGGGTAAATATCCGCTTCCTGGTATTGGTCCGTTTTCTCTGCTTGAAGAAACAAAAATGAATCATTACGGAAAGGTAATGTTCCGTTGGATGTACTGGAACTCTTTAATTAAAGGGAAAGAATTACCCATAGAATCTCAAATGTCTATGGCGGGCAAAAGGTTATAATTATGGGAGAAATAAATATGCAATCTCAAATAGATGAAATAAACAAAAAGTTAGATATAATTCTTGAAGAAATTGAACTTCAAAGACGCCATCGCCGTGAAATGGAAAGCTTGAAAGAAGACTTAACGAGAGTTGGAAAAGATGTTTATTTAACGGCTGTAGATGAATTGGAAGGAGTACACGATCATTTAGAAACCGGCGATATAATGCACTTGGGTATGAAGCTTTTAAGAAATGTAAAAACCATCTCTAAAAGCTTGGAACAATTAGAAAGTGTCAGAGATTTTTTGCAAGATGCAACTCCTCTTTCTAAAGAATCAATACTTGGTTTAATGGCAAAACTTGATGAATACGACCGCAAAGGTTATTTCGGCTTTATAAAAGAACTAAGCAAAGTTGTTGATAATGTTATTACGGCTTTTTCAATTGAAGACGTTAAAAGTTTAGGTGATCATATCGTTACGATTCTTAATACAATCAAAAACCTTACTCAGCCCGATATGCTTAATGCCGTAAATAATGCAGTCTCCGTTTATAAAAATCTTGATATCGAAATAAAAGGTAAAGTTTCTTTAAGAACCTTAATAAAAGATATGAATACACCGGAATTTAGAAAAGGATTAGCCTTTGCAATACAATTTTTGAAGAATCTCGCAGCTCAAGAAAATAATAATTTAACTAAAATAAGCTGAGCTCGAGGTAAGAAATGCTCGTCATTCCCGCATGCCTTTAGCGGGAATCCAGTGACTCGAATTCTAAAATCTGGCTAAAACGAT
>CBFDUR010000384.1:0-2912 GCA_965613005.1 uncultured Ignavibacteriales bacterium | reverse complement strand
AAACAGCTAAAAAGATAGTATATCTCGAAACGTTATGGGATAGCATTAAGAATAATAAAGATTATATAGACGATAGTGAATACATTGATTTAAGATTTGCGGGAGAAATTTATCTGGGAGAGGTTGAAAAAACGGGTTATAAACAATGAAAAAAAATGTTATAGTCGGATTAGACCTTGGCACAACAAAGGTATGTGCTGTGATAGCTGAAAAGATAAACGAAAACCGAATAGATATTTTAGGTTTTGGAGTAGCACCCTCTGAAGGGCTTCATAAAGGTTTGGTCGCAAATATAGGGAAAACTGCCGAAGCTATAAAACAAGCTGTTTCAATTGCATCAAATAGAGCCGGTATTCAAATTAATACCGTTAACGTTGGCGTTGCCGGTGAACATATTACTAGTATCAGACACAGGAATTATGTAACCATTAGTGGTGAAGACAGGGAAATAACTAAAGAAGATTTAGATAGATTAGAAGCTGACGTAAGAACTATTAGAATTCCTTCCGACAGACAAATATTACACATAATACCTGAAGAATATTCAGTTGATCATCAAGAAGGAATTGAGAACCCTATCGGTATGTCGGGTTCAAGATTGGAAGCAACTAATCATATTGTTTTAGCCTCAATACCGGCAATTCAAAATATTAAAAAATCAGTTGAGCGAGCCGGTTTATATGTACAAGATTATATCCTTCAACCTATTGCTTCAAGTTCTTCCGTGCTGGAAGAAAATGAAAAAGATTTAGGGGTTGCACTAATAGACATAGGAGGAGGTACAACAGATATAGCAATATTTCATAATAAAGCAATCAAACATACAAAAGTAATCGGGATAGCAGGTAATCAAGTAACTAATGATATAAGGGAATCTTTAGGAGTGGTGACGGAAGACGCTGAAAATTTGAAAAAAGATTACGGCTATGCAACGATGAACGCAATTATAAAAGATGAAGATATTTTGATCAGAGGAGTAGGTGCCAGAGGAAATACTAAAATCCCGATAAGTCTTTTAACACAAATTATAAGTTTAAGAATGAAAGAGCTTTTTACTTTAGTTGACAATGAAATAAGAAGTACAGGATTTAAAAATAAAATAAAAGCAGGTATTGTTTTAACCGGGGGAGGAGCTTTATTAAAAGGATGTCCTGAATTGGCAGAGGAAGTATTCGGTCTTCCCACTAGAATCGGTGTTCCTCAAGAACTAGGTGAAGGATTATCAAATGAGATTGAAAGCCCGGAATTCGCTACTGTAGCGGGATTAATCCGGGGTGTCCCGGGAGGTAAATCCAGTGAATATCAAGTATCATTTAAGTCAAAAAAATTAAAAGGCAACAAGAAATTGTCACTTTTCTTCAAAAGAGTGAAACAGTTTTTTGATGAACTATAATATCCATAATAAGGAGGTATATTATGTCACATTTTGCAACAATTAATAGAGACAAATCAATGTCAGCCATGTTAAAAGTAGTAGGTATAGGCGGCGGGGGTTGTAATGCTATTGAGAGTATGATTAAGCGGGGGTTGAACGGTGTTGAATATGTTGCCATAAATACTGACGCACAAGTTTTAAACAGCAGCAGCGCTACACACAAAATACAAGTTGGAACTAATATTACTCGCGGGTTGGGAGCGGGAGCTAATCCCGATATCGGTAAAAAATCTTTAGAGGAAGACCGTGAAAAAATAACGGAGGTTTTAACAGGAAGCGATATGGTTTTTGTAACAACCGGCATGGGCGGCGGAACCGGTACAGGGGGTGCTCCCGTCGTTGCCTCAATATCCAAAAGTATCGGTTCTTTGGTTGTTGGTATTATTACTAAACCTTTCAGATGGGAAGGTAAACAAAGAATGTTGAATGCGGAAAAAGGAATCCAAGAATTAAAACAGCATGTTGATAGTTTAATTGTTATTCCTAACGAAAGGTTGCTCAGTATCTTAGATAAAGGTATTAACGCCTTTGCAGCTTTTGATAAACCGAATGAAGTACTTTATGAAGCTACTAGAGGAATTGCCGATATAATAACGGTTGAAGGTCTGATCAATGTAGATTTTGCCGACGTACGATCTGTAATGAATCAAAGTGGAGATGCATTAATGGGATGTGGAATTGCCGGCGGAGAAAACCGCGCTATCGAAGCAGCACAAAAAGCAATTTCTAGTCCTTTATTAGAAGGTATTAATATAAAAGGTGCTAAAAGTGTTCTTCTAAATGTTACCGGCTCAAGCAATCTTACTATGCAGGAAATAGATGAAGGCAATAATGTCATTTTCGAAGCAGCCGGAGAGGAAGCTAACGTAATATTCGGTTGTGTCCTTAAAGAGGAGATGAATGACTATGTTTCATATACGGTAATAGCTACCGGATTTGAAGGTGCTGACAAAGGTTATTCTTCTTCATCTTCGAATAATAAAAAGCGGACACAACGCGATGAAAATACTTTCAAAAGTGGTTTTATTTTCCAAGGAAAAGATGACCCTAATGTGGAAGATTTAGATGTCCCTACCTATTTTCGTATGAAAAGTCCCAAATCAAAACTGGAAACTGATAAAAATGATGAAGAAGAAACACCGAAAAGCGGATTTAAATTTGATGCTTCACGATATAATTGGGCAAAGGATAAAGCTCAGAAAAAAAATGACGATGAGAAAAAAAAGCAAGAAGATGATGATAGTTCTTCATTTTTACGAATGATTATGGATTAATGCTTAGTCCTTCAAAATATATTTTTAGTACGTATGTTTTTACTTCGTAAGAGGTGAAACCTTAACTGATTATGAAATTGAGCATGTATTTGATTTATTTTGTAACGATTTTTTATTGTTCAAAAATAGAGCTTCTGTAAAATAAGAGTTCTGTCATTGTTATGTTAAAAATCAAGCACATAACAAAAAAGTTTAATTGCTGT
>CBFDUR010000383.1:0-2923 GCA_965613005.1 uncultured Ignavibacteriales bacterium | reverse complement strand
GGGATATTATACTTCTTAGCAGCAAGCAGTCCGTTGAGATCATAGTAAAAAGCTAAATCTCCTATTAATAGAACAGTCGGTTTTCGATTACCGACCATTATTCCCAATGCTGTAGAGATAATTCCATCGATGCCGCTTGCACCTCGATTGTGATAAATAATTATATCCTTATTCATTGTGGAAGCGAAATAATCAAAATCCCGTATCGGCATACTATTAGAAAGCATTATTTGTGAATCATCGGGAATTAATCTTAATAATTCATTAATAATTCTGCTCTCATTCGGAAACCGGGCTTTTTCAATTACTTCCGACTTGATTTGTTGTACTTTTCTATCCGTATCCAGGAATATTTTCAACCAATTCGCTGATCTTTCGGGAATAGTTTCTCTCTCCAATAATTTCAATGTAGTTTCACAAAAGACATAAGGTTTACAAGCTAAAGAAGCCGCTGATTTATTAGAAGGATCAAACCAATCTCCGAATTCATTAATCATAAATCTTGCGGCATTCCATTTTTCCAGATAAGTATCTAGAGCTTTGGAAGTAATAGTACGACCGAAATGGAGTATTAAATCCGGTTGATATTTCTTTGAAAAAGAATCGGAGCGTAGAAATCCATCAAAGTTAGTAATTAAATTTCCTTTATCATGTTTCCCGAACCGGAGTTGTGAAGCTCCGTCCGCTAGAACCGGATATCCTAATTTCTGTGACAGCGCCTGACATTTTTCAAGGAAATTATGATTATAAACTTCGGGACCAACTATCATTAAACCTTTGCTTTTATTTTTTAAATGATTTATAATTTTCTTAAACCATTTTTCGGACATTAAATTTTTTTCTTCTTCCCTAAAAAACTCATTTTTATTATTTAAAACAGAATTAGATAACTCCAATATGTCATTTTCAACTTCGTCGGTATATGATTCCGGTTCAAAAGGTTTTCGGAATGGAAAATTTAAATGTACAGGTCCTTTAGACCGGATTGTACTTTCATAAATAGCTCGTCTGGCAATAGCTTTTATATGTTTTATCCCTCTGACGGAAGGGGAAGGTAACCCAACATCAAAAAACCATCTGATATGATTTTTATATATATTTGTTTGGTTGATAGTCTGATTAGCTCCACAGTCTAGCAATTCCGGCGGTCTGTCGGCAGTACAAACGATTAATGGGACACGCTGTTGGTATGCCTCAATTATAGCAGGATAAAATTCCGCCGTTGCAGTCCCGCTAGTACAAACCAAGACAACCGGGGTTTTAGAAGACATAGCTAACCCTAGCGCAAAAAACCCATTGCTTCTTTCGTCAATATTGACAAATTTTTTTATGTTTTGATTATTTGCGAACGCCAAAGTTAATGGTGTGTTGCGTGAGCCCGGAGAAATACATGCGTATTTAACCCCAACCGAAACTAATTCTCTAACAAATGTTTCAGTCCAAATTATATTTCGATTAATTTTCTTCTTTATCATTAAATAAATTCATTATAGTTTTCAATTTTAATTCTGTTTCATTGAACTCACTCTTAGGCTCCGAATCTTTTATAATACCGCCCCCGGCAAATGCAATAATCTTGTTATCAATAATAAGTGCTGAACGAATACCGATGGCAAATTCTCCTTCTTCATCAAAATTGAACCAACCGATTATACCTGAATATAATCCGCGATGGTACCCTTCTAATTTTTTTATCAGTTGTAGTGCATTATTTTTTGGATAGCCACAAATAGCAGGCGTGGGATATAGTTCTTTTAAAAGATTAAACATCGAAACCGAACCGGCTAAATCCGCAGTTATTGGAGTCCAAAGATGTTGAATGTTTGCTAATTTTTTTATTTTATACTTAGCCGGCATTAAGAAATTAGTAGTTAAAGAAGAAATCGCATTGGTTATATGCTCGATAACAAAATTGTGCTCATTCAAATTTTTTTGGTCTAACAGTAAAGTATTTTCAATTTCTACATCTTCAATTTTGGATTTTCCTCGAGGAGCTGAACCGGCAAGTGCATCCAATTCAACTTTCCCGTTAGAAAATTTAGCTAACTTTTCCGGTGATGCTCCTATAAAAGTGGATTCACCGTGGTGAAGAATAAATAAATAACAATTCGAAAAATTATTTCTTAATTTTTTGAAAATTGTAGCTAAATCCGGAGAGTCTGATAGTATTAGTTCAACTTTCCGGGAAAGTACAATTTTATCAACTTGGTTTTCATGGATTTTTTCTAATCCATTATTCACCATTGTAATCCACTTTTTTCTGTCTTTAGGTGAATTACCTATAATTTTTAATATTTTATAATTTTTTTGTGGTAAAACCGATTTATTCTTAAGAATTTTAAATAATTCATGCAGCTTATTATTTAATCTTTCGAGGTGTAAGTTAACTGAATTATCCTTATTATGAATAAAATTATATAATAAATAACGTTTGTTCTTTTTTCTAAAAAACAAAAACTCGGGCACAAACCATGTGGAATCGTTAAAGTTTTGCCAATCATTTACCTGACGTTCAACCATAAATTTCATTCCACCTATAAATAAGGGGATTTGATTATCTTCAACTATTTCCCAGTTGTTTATGAAATTCTGTTCCCATTGCTTAATCTTTATATCCGTTGCAGCAAATCTTCCAATACCGTTTTCCGAGATTGACAGTATTTCATTACATCCCAAAATTTGGAATTCTTCAGCGGGAATTTCGAAATAAAATGACCGCTCGAAATATTTGATAAGGAAATCTAATTTATATTCAATTTGATAATCTGTTAAAGCTAAAGCAAAACTTATTAGTATTTTATTGTCGCTCCTTTTTTTAAGCGATATTTTATTTTTGGAGAGAAATTGTGAGAAAGAACTCACCAATTCTTTAACAAAGTCGTCCATTAATATCGAATTTATTTAAAGTTAATATAATTTATAA
>CBFDUR010000382.1:0-2930 GCA_965613005.1 uncultured Ignavibacteriales bacterium | reverse complement strand
ATTTTTCGGAAACCAAAATTATACTCAAAAGATAAAAGAATTAGGTTCGGGTTATATCATTTCCTCCGACGGATATATTGTAACAAATGATCATGTTGCGGGCAATGCTACTAAAATAACAGTAACATTAACTAACGGAAGACAATATCCGGCTAAATTGGTAGGGACAGATCACGCTACGGATATTTGTCTGTTAAAAATTGATGGCCGGAATTTCCCTTATGTTACATTAGGTAACTCCGATAGTATTATGATCGGAGAGTGGGTAATTGCTTTCGGAAACCCTTTCGGACTGTTTAATGTTAATGATAAACCAACCGTTACCGTGGGGGTAGTTAGTTCAACAGGAATGAATCTTGAACCGCTTAATAATAGATATTATTTAAATATGATACAAACAGATGCTGCTATTAATGGGGGTAACAGCGGCGGTCCATTGGTAAATAGCCTTGGCGAAGTAATCGGAATGAATACGCTGATTTTTACTGCCGGAGGAATTAAAGGGAATATAGGGCTTGGATTTGCAATACCTATAAATAAAGTAAAAAAAATCATAATTGATCTTAAAAAATATGGAAAGGTAAACCGGGATTATATTGTCGGATTACGAATTCAACCGATTGATGAAAGCATCGCTAAATATTTTCATTTAAACAGTCAAAGGGGTGTCCTTGTCAAACAAGTGTTACCAAATACTCCTGCCGGCAAAGCGGGAATAAAAAAGGGCGATATAATTATTAAAGCAAATGAATATCAAATTAATAATGAAGATACTATGGTTGGTGCATTTCAACAATTCTCAACCGGCGATACGGTTAATCTTAAAATTATCAGAGATGGTAAAATTATAACAAAACGGATGAAATTGGTGAAAAAATAATGATTGAGCGTTATACACTTCCGGATATGGGTAAAATCTGGCAGGAGAAATTTAAATATCAAATTTGGCTTAATATCGAAATATTAGCCTGCGAAGCAAGAAGCGAATTGGGAGAAATACCAAAGAAGGATGTTGATGAAATTAAAGGAAAAGCTAATTTTAATGTTAGAAGAATACTTGAAATTGAAGAAACTACCAAGCATGATGTTATTGCCTTTTTAACCAATGTTGCTGAATATGTAGGACCTGCCTCAAGACACATTCACTTCGGTATGACCTCTTCAGATATTCTTGATACAACACTTTCATTTCAAATGAAATCCGCAGGAGAAATTCTATCAAAGAAATTATATGATTTGAAAGGTGCTTTAAAACAAAGAGCTTTGAAAAATAAACATACATTATGCATTGGACGAACTCATGGTATTCATGCAGAGCCGACTACTATGGGATTAAAGTTCGCTCTTTGGTTTGAAGAAACTAAAAGAAATATCATACGGCTAAAAAGCGCAATCAATAATATTAGTGTCGGGCAAATCTCAGGTGCGGTTGGTACCTATGAACACTTATCACCGAAAATCGAAGAATATGTATGCAAAAAAATGGGGCTAACTCCTGCCCCTATTTCAACTCAAGTAATTCAACGCGATCGACATGCTCAGTATCTTACAACTTTGGCAATTATAGGTGCATCCCTTGAAAAAATTGCTATCGAAATTAGACATCTTCAGAAAACTGAGGTATTGGAAGCTGAAGAATATTTTTCAAAAGGACAGAAAGGATCCTCTGCAATGCCTCATAAGAGAAACCCAATAATAAGTGAGAGAATTACAGGCTTGGCACGGGTAATCAGAAGTAATTCTATAGCTGCATTGGAAGATATCGCATTATGGCATGAAAGAGATATTTCACATTCTTCCGTCGAAAGAATAATTGTTCCCGATTCTTGTATCGCTCTCGATTATATGCTTGACCTTATGATAAAGTTAATAAAGAATTTAATTTTATATCCTGAAAATATGTTAAATAATTTGGAGTTAACTCGCGGTCTGGTATTTTCTCAAAATGTTTTGCTGAAATTAGTAAACAAAGCATTGTCTCGAGAAGATGCATATAAAATTATTCAAGCCTCCGCTATGGAAGTTTGGACAAATAAAGATAAGAACTTTTTAAGTGAATTATTGAAGTCCAAAGAATTATTAAAGTATTTAACAGAAAAAGAACTTAAGGACATATTCGATAATCGGAAAATGCTGAAAAACGTAGATTATATTTTTGCAAGAACAGTAGAAAAAGAAGAATAACTAAATTTAACTTTTACGATTGGTATACTTCATGAAGAATAAATTGAGTCTTTAAATTTTATTATTTTGGCTGTAATCTTTCCAATTGATCGAATGATATAATTATTACATTGACCGCACAACCTCTGTTATGTCTTGAACTTTTCCAAATTGATGCGACATAAGTTGTATCCTTAACTTTTTCACAAGGAAAATACTTTTCTGAGGTAACTTATTAATTTTTTGAATAATTTTGAATATTATTGAGTATATTGCATTGAAATAAGTTATTAGTTTAAAGAGAAGTAATTAATCCATGCACAAGGATATCGGTTTATACATTTCTGATGAATCGTTAAATTTATACTAAATTTTTAATAATCAATGAAAAAAACCCCTAGAATAATTATGAGAAATATTTTTATTGTAGCCTTACTTGTTGTCTTGGCTAATGTATTTTTAGCTAAAAATAATGATAATAATGTAATTATAAATCAGGCTGGAGTTCCGGATACTGTAAAAATGCTTGAGCCTACTGTTTATCAATCGAAAGAAGACGAATTAATTTATACAATACTATCGCGATATCACTATAAAAAATTTAATCTAAACGATTCACTTTCAGCAGTCATTTTAAAACGATATTTGAAAAGCTTGGATTATAGCAGAAGCTATTTCTTAGCATCGGATATAGAAAAATTTGATAAATTAGAATTCAAAATTGATGATGATATAAAGGACGGGAATATTTCACCGGTCTATCAAAT
>CBFDUR010000381.1:0-2934 GCA_965613005.1 uncultured Ignavibacteriales bacterium | reverse complement strand
CGACCGCGATTACTGTCTTGCCGCGGCAGCCATGCACTGTCGGGTCAGCTACAAAACCCGGCAAGTCAACAATGTGTTTGCCGGTAAAGATTCTTTATCAATAGACGGTGCTATTTGTTTTGAATCCGTCTTTCCATATTTCATAACAAATTTTATAAGAAGAGGCGGAGAATTAATAATTGTTGTAACAAACGATAGCTGGTATGGAAATTCAAGCGGTCCATATCAACATGAAGATTTTGCTGTCTTAAGAGCCGTTGAAAACAGAAGAGCGGTTGTAAGAGCCGCCAATGGCGGGATTAGTAGTATTATTGATCCTTTGGGTAGAATTAAACAAAGCACTAAAATGTTTACCAAAACTTATTTGGTCGGTAATGTGCCTGTTGAAAACGTGGAAACTTTTTTTACGAAGCATCCGATGATTATTCCTTATCTAAGTTCAGGCTTCTCACTTTGGGTTTTCGGCGTTTTTCTTCTTTTGAAAATTAAAACAAAATTTAATTTATAAATATTTGGTACTTTGTAAATAGCAAAATGAAATATTATTTTTTGTAAAATTGAATATAGTAATTTGAAAAAGAATTATTATGAAACGTCCATAATCTGGAAAATATAAACCCATGAAAAAAGTAATTGATTTAAGAAGTGATACGGTAACCAAGCCTTCTGAAGCTATGCGTAAGGCAATGTATGAAGCAGAAGTTGGCGACGATGTTTTTCGTGAAGACCCCACCGTCAATAGACTCCAGGAATACACTGCAGATCTTTTGGGAAAAGAATCAGCCCTTTTTGTTTCGAGTGGTGTGATGGGAAATCAAATCTGTCTGAATGTCCTTACTAATCCCGGAGACGAAGTTATTTGTGAAAAAGATTCCCATATTTTTCACTATGAATCGGGTTCGCCCGCTGCATTAAGCGGGATTCAATTAATGCCCATTGAAGGAAATCTCGGTGTTATTACTCCCGAACAAATCGAACCTTATATAAGACCTGCCGGCGCTTATTATATGCCTAAAACAAAGGTGATTGAAGTGGAAAATACTCATAACAGAGCCGGCGGAACTATTCATCCTTTGGATAATATTAAGAAACTTAAAGAACTGGCTCTGAAATATAATTTATTTTTTCATCTGGACGGAGCAAGAATCTGGAATGCTTCCATCGCAAAAAATATCCCTGTAAGTGAATACGCATCTTATGCAGATTCAATTTCATGTTGTCTTTCCAAAGGTTTGGGAGCGCCCGTCGGTTCTATTATTGCCGGTTCAAAAGATTTTATAGATGAAGCATTTAGAGTGAGAAAGGCTTGGGGCGGCGGTATGAGACAGGTGGGTATACTCGCGGCTGCCGGTTTGTATGCTCTTCAAAATAATTTTCAAAGATTAACCGAGGATCATGAAAAAGCCGGAATGCTTGCTAATGCAATTGCAGAAATCCCTTCTTTAGAGTTAAACTTGGAAACCGTGCAAACAAATATTATCATATTTAAATCATTAAATATTCCGGTAGAAGAATCTATTGCACTTTGTTATGAAAAAGGTTTGCTTTTATCGGTAGGAACGGTCGGTTCATTGAGAGCCATTACTCATTTGGATGTGAGTTTTGAGGATATCTCCGCTGCAATAGAAATAATTAAGTCTGTTTTTGATAAAAAACTATGAATAGTAAATAAAAATTATAGAGTGAAAAAATGTATGATATAGTTAATTTTAAACATAAAATTAAATTGAAAGTAAGATTTTCCGATCTCGATGCAATGCGTCATGTAAATAATGCGACCTATTTATCATATCTGGAGGAAGCAAGAATCGGATATTATAAAGATGTTTTGAATATGCCGAAAAAAAATCTTGATTTTAACGCGGTTGTTGCGAGAATTGAAATTGATTATTTGCAACCGATAGTTTTAGGAGAAGCGATCGAAGTTTTAACCAAAACAACTAATTTTGGTAAAAAGAGTTCCGATATCGAGAACCTCATTTTGGTAGAGAGAAACGGTGAAAAGGTTATTGCGGCTGCTGCTTTAACAAAATTAGTCTCTTACGATTATGAAAAACATCAGTCGATTGAAACCCCGGAAGAAGTGAAAAAGAAGATCGAAGAATTTGAACATAAGAAATAACCGTATTTATTGTCTATAAATAAAAAGGTATCTCTTTCATTTGATTAAATCCTTATTTAAGTAACACTAATTTCTTAATATCAATAAAATTTTCGGCAGTAAGCTTATAGAAATACACACCGCTTGCAAGCCCGCTGCTGACTGCTGATAGCTGAACGCTGTATCTTCCGGCTGGTTTGTTCTGATCTACAAGAGTCATTACTTCCCTTCCTAATTCATCATAAACTTTTAATGTTACATGCGTTTGTTTTGGAATCGCATACTGGATCGTTGTTGTCGGATTAAACGGATTTGGATAATTTTGTTCCAATTTGAATTCGTTAATGACACCTTGTACATCGTTAACGGAATTAATTCCATTTATCCAGCAATTAGATATATTCGTCGAGTCGATACTACTTCCTGAATGATAAAGTCCATACATATCTTCAAACGTCCTCAATAAATTTAAATGATTTACATGTTGGTTATATTGCCCCTGCTTTACCATTTGACCTACTAATATTGTGACAATCCTATTACTACTATAGGTGCCTTCATCAAAAGTTAGAATAAATAAACTGTTGTGCGTTTTAGCCCATTGTATATAGCCGTCCAGATTATTCTGAAGCCACGTATCACCTTCAGCTATAGTTCCATTATGCATATCGTTATTTAGATTTGGAATAACAAAACTGATTTTGGGGAGTGAGCTATAGTCTGCCGGGAAATCCGTCAGAGGCATGTTAAGACTTGCAGGAATTCCATTTGTCTTATTCCCCTGCCAATTAACCCATGGATTATGTTTTCTTGCGTAAGCTCCAGAAGATGCG
>CBFDUR010000380.1:0-2943 GCA_965613005.1 uncultured Ignavibacteriales bacterium | reverse complement strand
GTGCCGCAACGTGAGGCCTGACGACAGGTCGGGTGGCGGCATTGCGGCGGCGTTCGTTTTCAATACCACCTAGAATACCAAGTGTCCCACCAATAATCGCTCCGGTCTTGGCGCCTTTACGGCCACCGAAAGCAGCACCCAGTCCGCCGAATGTTTTAATTAATTTTTTTGATTCGGGATAAGTAATAATATCTTCCGCTTTATTGATATCCTCGTGAACTTTCAACGCATAAATAGAAATGAAATTTAAGATTTTTCTTAGACGTGTAGGATTATTATCCGGAAGATTATTTCGAATTTTACTGATCAGACTTGTAATATTATTTTGTTCTTCTTTGGTCAATAAGACAATAATCTTATTTTCAATAGTACATAGTTTATCTTTTCTATCCGTCGATAATCGAACTGCATTTCGAAGCTGACTAAAAGTGAGCAATCCCTGTTCTTCAGCCAGCTTATCAAGTTTAACCGATACTAATGTAAAGGTCTGTCCGGTACTTTTAAATAGTGCAATTTGATTGTTGAGTATTAACTTAAAATCTTCTAAAGAGTAAAAATTTGAAGGGGAATAATTTTCTTTAGGAATCACTATATCAGCTAAGGATTTATATTTAGAACTAGTGTTCTCCGGTATTGTAATATATTTTTTTGAACTGTCTTTCGGTTGAAAATCGACGGTTATCCCTTTATAAGGCTCAATATAATATCTGGCTTTAAATTTGCCTTCTGTGTGCCCTATATTTGGAGTAATTGTCATCATACCACTTTCGATAGTATTTTCCTCAGTGCTTTCTTTGTTCAAATATATCACACCGGTTGAGTGAGTTATTAATGCCTCGGCTATATCATTAGCAGCACGGGTTACCGGCTCACCTAAAAGAAATAAACTTGTGATTCCGGATTCTTCAATTGTTTCTACTGTTTGAGCAAATACTTTCTCAAGTAAGTTTACATCGTTGAATCCTATGAAAGGAGTTAATTCATCAAAAACAATTTTACTGGGTTGATATTGTTCAACTACGGTGACGATGTCGTTCAAGTATTCAATTAAAAATTCATCCGGATCACCTACTTCGGGAATATCAGTGGGGGATGCAACACGAACTACTATAACCAAATTTTGGTTCATATAATACTGGAGATCAAAATCAATTGAGGCAGCATGAATCATCAAGTCTTTGGGACGCATATTGGTAAAATATAAACAAACCTCTTTCTGACGGGCACTTTCCATCGAATATTGTAATGATATTAACGTTCTACCGGATTTCCTTGGACCTAAAAGAATGTATGTACCTCCTCTATAAAATCCACCCCACGCTTTATCCACTAAACTTATCCCACTCGTAATTAATTGTATTTTCTGTTTCATAATATTTAATCTTCCAAATTTATATTTCGTTTATTTAATTTTAAAACGATATAATTTTAACTTTTAATACATAACAAATATTTAATTTAAATATTTAAACAATTCATCTTCTATGTTAAATATACCATTAGAATGTTCATACAATTTCTTTAGATCCTGTGAATAAGAATTCCCAAGGTTATTTCTTTGTAATCTCCTAGAAAATTCAATTTTATCATTAGTATCAATATCCCTCTCTGAGCTTAAATAGTTAGAGGTAAGTGTGATTTTACTGTTATTTTTATCGAATTTATTTTTATGCAAACTGATCATACCCATAGAAGAAATCATTAAAGAATTGACTAAAATTTTTGATAATTTTGTAGCCGGTTCTCTTAATATAAATAAACTGGTAATATTCTCTTTTTGAAAGAATTCTATAATTTCATTATATACTTTTAATAATGTTGTTAAACTTTCAAATTCAATAAACGGCGTTAATTCATCTATTACTATTCTTTTCGGTGAATATTCTTTAACTATATTTTTAATATCTTCAAAATAGGCTGTTAAAAATTCATCTTTATCGATAAAATCAAAAATATCATTTGGTAATAATATCCTTTTAAAGGTTAGTAAATCATTTTCGATAAAAGATTGTATATCAAAATTATTAAAGGCTTTAACATTTTTAAATTCTTTTAATTTCATATTGGATAAATAGAGGCAATTCTCTTTATTTTTCAAACCTACGCTAATAAATCTTGATGCTACGGAACTTTTACCTATTCTGCTTTCACCAATTAAGAGGTAATTTTTACCTTTATATAATCCTCCCCATAACTTATCGACTATGGGTATTCCTGAAACAATTAAATTATATTTATTATTCATAACAACTCAATTTTTTCCTATATGCACAATAATTATGCCGATATTAGAAATCATTAACTTGTTATAATTAAAAAAATAATCCGGTGTACTTGATTTAAATAGAGACAAAAGTTATTAAATGTCTTATTATGTAACAACTTCCTAGCGCGGCGAGCCGCAAAAAAAGGAAAAGTACAAACATTTACATATCCCAAAATTTTAAAAGTATGTTTGTATGAATGTATGTTTGATTGAAAAGCATAAAAATCTCCTTCTTCCATACAGTCATCTAGTCATTTCATCAATGTTTATATTAATTTTCTTTCAATATATCTTGTCATACTTGCCCCGTTTTCTTTACGGGGAAAAATAAAAATATTGTTGGGAATAATGGAGTTTCTGCAAAATAAAGGCTCTGTCATTTCAAACCCGCTTTTGAGGTGAGAAATCTTCCGTTTAATGAGTAAAGTATATTCAAAGTTTTCTCCTTACAGTCGAATTGACAATTAGTGTAATATTTAATTTTGCAGAAGACTCAATAAACATCGATACCTGAGAGAATAAGGATTGAACATGGTTGAACTTTTATTATGAGCACCAACATAATTGGAAATATAAATAAATAAAATTATTTGAGAATAAAAATAGTAGTTGAAAAATTTATTGTGAATAATAACCATACACAAAAACAGCAGTAGCATTTCCGCTAATCGTCGGTT
>CBFDUR010000379.1:0-2955 GCA_965613005.1 uncultured Ignavibacteriales bacterium | reverse complement strand
TAGATTTCTTGAGCGGGAAACGGGACTCGAACCCGCGACATCAACCTTGGCAAGGTTGCGCTCTACCAACTGAGCTATTCCCGCAAGAGCAATATTTTTAAGAACAATAAAAAATATTAATTATATTGTATAATTTGGTTGGCTAATATAATATGATTAATAATTTCTTGCAATAAAATCATCCTATTTTTTTATTCTAAATTTTCTTTAAGAACTTAAATTTTCTTGCATAACCTTTAAAATCCCAATATGAAATTAATTCCTTCTTTTTATGAACTCATTGGTTTCAATATATTCAATAAAGCAAATATTCTTCAATTGAAGCTTTCTTTACATAGTTACCGTACTTACCCTAACAATAACTATTCCTTAATTTACATCCTAGAAATAACTTGCCGGATGTAATCTTTTCGATAAAAAACATAGTTGAAAATGGCGCACAATTTCACCTTTCAATAAAATATTTTAATTGTAAAACTAAAAAATAATGATTTATTATTTTATCTTTACAAAAATAAAAATAGAATTGTTTTACAAAAGATGTATGAAAGAGAGAGAAAAGAATTAATAGATAAATTATCTCAAAAAGGGATTTGGGATCAAGCTGTGTTAAAAGCTATTGGTAAAGTAGAAAGGCATAAATTTCTTTCAAAGGCTTTTCATAATCATGCTTATAAAGATATTGCTTTACCAATAGGATATGGTCAGTCAATTTCTCAACCATATACTGTAGCATTTATGACTCAAGAGTTACACTTAAAACCTAATTCAAAAGTGTTGGAAATAGGCACCGGTTCCGGTTATCAAGCGGCAATTCTGGTTCATATGAAAATGCAGGTTTACAGTATTGAGCGGAATATTGATCTTTATTTAAAAACTCGAAATTTATTTGATTCTATAAACTTACGGGTTCATTCCAAGTATGGGGATGGTACAATTGGTTGGGCGGAATATTCGCCTTATGATGGTATTATTGTAACAGCCGGCTCACCTTCCGTACCGGAACCATTAAAGAAACAAATTGCAATTGGGGGTAAATTAGTAATCCCGGTTGGTAATAAAAATTCGCAAAAATTAAAGATTCTTACCAAGCTGGAAGAAGACGTCTTTGATGAACGGGATGAACCGGAATTCTCTTTTGTTCCGTTAATAGGCAGAGAAGGTTGGAACACAAAATAATTACAATCGTTGGTGCCACTTGTTCGGGGAAAACCCAAATCGGTATCATTTTAGCTTCTAAATTCGATGCTGAAATAATTTCTGCCGACAGCAGACAAATTTATAAATATCTGAATATTGGGACTGCTAAACCTGATAAAAATGAATTAGCAAAAATAAAGCATCATTTTATCAATTTATTAGAACCCAATGAAAATTATAATGCAAGTCATTTTGAAACTGCTGCATTAAAGATTATAGATAATTTACTGAAAAATAAAAAAGTACCAATTATTGTCGGAGGTTCCGGTTTATATATCAAAGCTTTAGTCGATGGAATTTTTAATTCGGTTGAAGTTGATGAAGAATATCGTAATGAACTTTTAGAGAAAAAAAAACGATTTGGCGATGAATATTTGTATGCAGAACTAAAAAAGGCAGATCCCGAAAGTGCGGCTAAAATGTTATCGCAAAATTGGAAAAGGGTAATGCGAGCCCTTGAGGTATTTCACTTGACAGGACAATCGATCGGTTTTCATCAAAAAAAATACAAAAGAAACAAAAAATTCAATTTTAGATTACATGGATTAAAATGGGAGCGTTCGCTTCTTTACGAAAATATTGATAATAGAATCGATGATATGATTGAAAACGGTTTGGTTTCTGAAGTTGAAAGTTTATTAGATAGAGGATATAGTAAAAATTTAAATTCTTTAAATACAGTTGGATATAAAGAAATAATTTCCTATTTAGAAGGAGAAATTTCTCTTGGAAGGGCAATAGAGCTAATAAAACGAAATACCCGAAGGTATGCAAAAAGACAATTAACTTGGTTTCGTTCGGATGAAAGAATTATCTGGCATGATATTAAATCTCAAAAAGATATATATAGGGTTGCCGAATTAATTATTAATAGTGAGGAAATTAGATGAAAGAAAAAATTCGTATCGCCTCCGGGCAGGGCTTTTGGGGTGATTTAATCGATGCGCCGTATCAACAAGTGACTAAAGGTGCCGTTGATTATTTAGTGATGGATTATCTAGCTGAAGTAACAATGTCGATTCTTCAAAAACAGAAAAACAGAAATCCGGAGTTCGGGTATGCTGGTGATATTCCTGCTTTGATGAAAAGAATCTTGCCAATTTGTAAAGAAAAAAATATAAAAATTATTACAAATGGTGGGGGAGTAAATCCTGTTGCTTGTGCAAATGCCGTACAAGAAGTTGCAAAAAAATTGGGTATCAATAAATTAAGAATTGCAGTTGTCCTAGGAGATGATATTTATGATAGAATTGATGAAATTATTTCTTTAGGAAGTGAACTTAATAATATGGATACTGGGGAATCGATTAAATGTGTTAAAGATAAATTGCTGAGTGCTAACGTTTATTTCGGCGCATTTCCAATTGTTGAAGCGCTTCAAAATAGGGCGGATATTGTTATTACAGGACGAACAACCGATACAGGACTAACACTGGCTCCGATGATATATGAATTTGGTTGGGAAAAAAATGATTATGATTTGCTCTCAACCGGTACTGTCGCGGGGCATATCCTTGAATGTGGTGCTCAATCTACCGGTGGAAATTTTTTAGGCGATTGGCAATCAATCAAAAATATGGCAGAGATAGGTTTCCCGATAGCTGAGGCATATCCCAACGGTGAGGTGATAATTACAAAGCATGAAAATACCGGAGGAAAAGTTTCATTTGAAACGGTTGCCGAGCAGCTTGTTTATGAAATCGGTGACCCAAAAGCATATATTACTCCGGACTGTATTGCCGATTTTACTTCTAT
>CBFDUR010000378.1:0-2957 GCA_965613005.1 uncultured Ignavibacteriales bacterium | reverse complement strand
ATCAAAAATAAAAGAACATACTGAATTGAATCTTTTATTGGGGATGCTGATTACCGTAAACCGGCTTGAAAGAAATCCTACACTTAAAGATCAAATAAAGGACCTAAATATTAAAAATGTAGTTTTTGGCCATCTCGGATATCCTGTACTTCAAGCAGCAGACATACTCCTTTATAAAGGTAATGCAGTTCCGGTTGGTGAAGACCAAGTCCCGCACATTGAGATATCCCGTGAAATCGCACGAAAATTTAATAATCAATACGGAAAAGTTTTTCCGGAACCGGAACCGTTATTATCGGAATTTGCGCGTTTACCTGGATTGGATGGTAATGCAAAAATGAGTAAATCTTTGAACAATACTTTATTATTGTCCGATAGCCCGGAAATTGTCAAATCAAAATTAAAAAAGGCAGTTACCGATCCACAGAAAGTTAGAAAAGGCGACCCGGGAAATCCGGATATCTGCTTAGTGTTTTCATATCATAAAAAATTTAATCCTACAGAAATTCCTGAAATTGATGCCGATTGCAGATCGGGAGCATTAGGTTGTTTCAATTGCAAAATGAATTGTGCTTCAAAAATTTCAAACTTTTTGGCACCTATTAGAGAAAAACAAAATTATTATGAACAACGAATTGATGAGGTGTTGGATATTTTGCATGACGGAGAAAGAAGAGCCAAAATTACCGCAGAGGAAACAATGGCCGAAGTTCGCAATAAAATGAAATTGGGTTAACATTGTATAAAATTAAACTTGATCAGTTTGAAGGTCCGTTAGATTTACTTCTCTTTTTTATAAAAAGGGATGAATTGAATATTTATGATATTCCAATTTCAAGGATCACAAAAGAATTCCTGGAATACGTTAACTTAATTAAATTACTTGACCTTGAATTAGCCGGTGATTTTATTTTAATGGCATCTACATTAATGCACATAAAAGTACGAATGCTTTTACCTAAAGAGATTGATGAGAAAGGGCAAGAAATTGATCCGAGAACAGAACTGGTTCAAGCCCTATTGGAATATAAGAAATATAAAGAAGTCGCTGAAGAATTGACCTTTTTTGAATCGAATCAAAGAAAATTAAGTTTCCGCGGTAATTTCACGGCTGATGAAAAAGAATCTCTGCCGGAATATGAAACATTGCTAAGGAATGTTTCTATTTTTGATTTAGCTAAAGCTTTTAAAAACGCTCTTGCGCGAATTAAAGAGAAAACTGTTCATGAAATAAAAAAAATCAATGTAACTGTTGATGAACAAATGAAATTTATCATGGATTCCCTTAGTCAAAAAAATGAAATGGATTTTATCGGCTTAGTTAGTGTACTAAAAGAAAAAATAAGAATTGTAATTACTTTCATAGCACTACTTGAGTTAACTAAAATGGGTCAAATAGGAATAAAAGAATCTTCGAATTTCAATGATTTTGTACTTTATAAATTGAACCATGGATAGTATATATAATTCAATCATAGAAGCTTTGATTTTCGCTTCGGATGATTCCTTAAACAACTCCGAAATTATAAAGGCTATTAAAGGAATTGACGGCAAAGATGTACAAATTTCACCCGCTGATGTTGATAAATGCATCGATGAATTGAATACAACTTATGAAAAACTAAATATGTCTTTTAACATTCTGAGGATAGCTGAAGGTTATTTATTTGCAACTAAACAGGAGTATGCAAAATATGTCGGCTTTCTTTCCTCAGAAAAAAGTAAAAGAAGATTAAGTCAAGCTGCGTTGGAGACTTTAGCAATTACAGCTTATAAACAACCTATAACTAAACCTGAAATCGAATCTATTAGAGGCGTGAATTCAGATTATATATTAAATACTTTGTTGGAGAAAAATTTAATAACTATTACCGGCAGAACAGAATCGGTTGGCAGACCTTTATTATATGGTACAACTCCGGAGTTTCTTAAATACTTTGGATTAAATAGCATTAAAGATTTACCGAAACCGAGGGAAATCGAAGAAATAATGAACGACGAAGATTTTTTAGAACAAAAAAGAAAGATTATGATGAATATGATTGAAGAAAATATTCAAGAAGAAACATCAAATGAAGCAAATAATGATATTGACAAGACTTAATAAATTTATTGCTGAAAGCGGTATAACTTCAAGAAGAAAAGCCGAAGATATGATTTCACAAGGTAGAATTTCAGTTAATAAAAAAATTGTTACGAAATTAAATTTCAAAGTGAATCCGTCTTCCGATATTGTTTGTCTTGACGGGGAGAAAATTTCCCCACGCAAACAAGTTTATTTTTTATTGAATAAGCCTAAAGGAATAATATCTACTACGAAAGATGAAAAAAATAGAAAAACCGTAATTGATCTTATAAAATCAAAAGAAAAAATTTTCTCCGTCGGCAGACTGGATTATAATACAACCGGTGTATTATTTCTTACTAATGATGGTGAATTTTCAAATTTATTATCTCATCCTAAAAATAAAGTACCTCGTGAATATGAAGTGAGATTAGATAACCCTCTTTCGGAAACAGATATGAAGATATTACTTAAAGGAACTTATATAAATAATGTAAGAGGAAAATTTGAAAAGATTAATTTTAAAAAAATAAATGGCAGAAAAAACCTTGTAGTCGTTTGTGTTGAGGGAAGAAATCACTTTGTTAAAATGATGTTCGGAGCATTGCATTATCGCGTAGTAAACTTAAATAGAATGAGTTTTGCGGGAATCCACGCAGATATTCCTATCGGTTTTTATAGAAAAATGTCTGCTTCCGAAATCTCAGGAATATTAAGGATATATGGAAATTAAAATCCCAACAATAATTGTTTTAACTATATTATTTTTAGTATCGGGTAAAGCCCAAGAAACTGTTAAAGATACCACACATAAATATTCATCTTCATCCACAATTTCAGAGTTTTGGAATCAAATGGATGATATATTTAATGACCCTAATTTTAATAATGC
>CBFDUR010000377.1:0-3010 GCA_965613005.1 uncultured Ignavibacteriales bacterium | reverse complement strand
CATTCTTCTTTCAGGTTTATTTTTTTCAAAAATAGCAATACCTTCCTCACCCAAAGTAAGCAGGACATTTTTTGCATTCAATCTTCTTAAAATTTTATTACCCGCAATTCTTATATCCTCATCACTTTTTATTTTCATTCCTAAAACATCTTCAGCTTCTTTTCTATTCGGTTTAAATACAGTTATATTCTTATACGAAAAAAAATTATTGAATTTCGGATCAACGGTAATCAACACATGACGCTTATTAGCAAGTGCAATCACTTTATTAATCAATGAAGGAGTAAGCACACCCTTATTATAATCTTGAAGAATGATTCCATCCAGTTCTTCAATTACGTTTTCCAGATAGTTTAATATTTTATTTTGAATTTCTCTATCGAGGTATTTTTTGCTTTCTTTATCTATTCTGACTACATGCTGATTATCGGCAATCACCCTTGTTTTTGCGGTAGTAGGTCTGGATTCATCTACAATAATCCCATCATCCGTTATACCGTTTTCGTTTATCAACGAAGAAAATATTGTACCATAATTATCGTATCCGATAATTCCTATTGGAACTGGACGACTGCCTAAGGTTAGAATATTTAATGCAACATTAGCAGCTCCGCCAAATCTATAAAATTCATTTTCGACCTCAACAACAGGAACCGGAGCCTCCGGTGAAATTCTTTTCACATCTCCCCAGAAATAACAGTCGAGCATCATATCTCCAATAACTGCAATTTTTAATTCTCCAAATTTTTTCTTCAATGAATTTAATTTTTTTTCTGAAATCTTAATCATTATTGTGCTGCTATATATTAGTAAATATGAAAATAAATTTAATAGTTAAATTATAAGCTCTGCAAATTTTATAAATGACGATTCATTAAATTTATATATAAAAACAGTGAAATAATTTTTTAACCGGTTAAGTTTAAGTTTGTTTTCGGCTTTTATTTCTGCTGAAACATTATTTCTTTCCACCCCAAACAGCAAGAGGATTTTCCAAAACGATTTTGGTTAATCCGTCATCAGTACCCAACCACATATTTTCGCCGTCGAAGTACATTGCCGTAATATTTGAAGATTTGATGTTAATTTGATCCAAATCTATCCTTCTGATGTTACCATTTAACCTGTTAATTAAAACTATTCCTTTACCATATTGCTGTTTGTTTTTACTGTCGAATGAATAGGTGCTTACCCAGATCTGATTACCGGTTCGAGCCATGCAATATATTCCGTTTGCAGGAAGTCCGTTTTTTTTGGAAAATCTTATCCAAGTATGCCTTCTATTAAATTTATAGAGACCACCCACGTTAAAAGTCGGATCTTGCTGAGTTATAAATTCATCCGTACCAAACCAAATATATTTTCTGTCAAAAAGAATTCCGGTTACAGATACATCTTTACCTTCATCCAAAAAGCCGCCGTTATGGTTGGAAATAAATCCCCACGCTTTATTATTATTAATACTAAACTTTTTATTAAATTTAAACACTCCGCCTTCCGTACCGAACCAAATTAGGCTATCGCCGTCGAGAGCAATAGTTTTAATGTCATTGGTTTTAGTATCCATATTGCGCGTTAGTACATGGTCAGTATATTTCCTTTTTTTTACATCAAGCTTGGTAAGATTTTCAAATCTTCCTATCCATAAAACATTCTGCGAAGGATCATATAACAGCGTTCGGATCCAATTACCCATCATACCGCCGAGAGCAAACTTTCTTATTGTCCAATGTTTTGTCCTAAAATCGTAAGTATATAACCCGTCAACAGTCCCTGCCCAAAGATAACGATTACTGACAGCTAATGAATAAAAATAATCATTTTCCGAATTTCCTTTCTTAGTAGAAAAATTGAACCATGAACCGTCTCTCTTTGAATAACGAAAAATTCCCGAGCCGTAAGTTGAAATCCATATATAATTATTTTCACCTTTAATTGCCGTAACAATAGCACCATTAAGAAATCGCTCGGAATTAATCTTACCGAAAGCAAAAAGGTTTACATCTACAAATAAAATTATTATTAAAATTAATCTGACCAAACGCATAATATCAAAATTAAAATATTAGGGGAAATAGAGATTAGTAACTTTCATCTTCGGATGGAAATTTCATTTGTTTAACATCATCTATATAGTTATTAACAGAAATATGGATAACTTCGGCAAGTTCGGCATAATTTCTTACGAACCGGGGATGAAAATCTACATTTAGCCCCAGCATATCATGAGTAACCAAAATCTGTCCATCACAAAACACTCCTGCGCCTATTCCTATTGTAGGGATTTTAACCAACTCGGTAATTTGTTTGGCTAGAGAAGCAGGTATCTTTTCAAGAACAATCGCAAAAGCGCCGGCATGTTCAACAGCCTTAGCATCATTGAGAATTTCCTCTGCTTCCGCTTTATCGCGTCCTCTTTCTCTATAACTTCCAAATTGATGAATACTTTGAGGGGTTAAACCGATATGCCCCATTACAGGAATACCTTCTTCGGTAATTTTCCTTATTGTATCAGCAACCCGGATTCCACCTTCCAATTTTACCGCTCCTGCAGACGTTTCTTTCATTATACGCCCTGCATTCCGGAAACCTTCATCAATACTTAACTGATACGACATAAATGGCAAATCGACAACTATCATTGCCCGCTTTACCCCTTTAGTAACGGCTTTTGTATGAAATCGTATGCCGTCAACGCTGAAATTTTAATTCCTTTTTTTTTCAGCAGGGCTAATGTTTTAGTTGTAACCCTTTTTATTTCACTTTGGATGCTCATTTAATATTCCCTTTTAATTTTTGTAAATTTTATAAATTTCAAGCTGATTCCAAAGATATTTTGATGCCGTCTTCAATGGTATTCGGTTTTTCCATTTTAACATTAAAATATTTTTTAGCTACATTTGGTCGCTCAAAACTTATAAAATAATAAAATGAAATATTTAAATGCACTAATATTAACAGTTCTTTTTTTCTTTTCACAATTTTCCTTTTCACAGTACGAACAAAGTGC
>CBFDUR010000376.1:0-3010 GCA_965613005.1 uncultured Ignavibacteriales bacterium | reverse complement strand
GTATTATCTTTTAATGAAAAACCGGATACAAATAGAAATTCTATTAGCGGCGGATATTTTGTTTTTAATAAGAAAATTTTTGATTATTTAAATAATCCGCTGTTCATAGTTTCATCTTTCATGTTGAGAAATATGAATAAACGAGATGGAGATTTATCCGAAATTACCCGGATGGGAAAAAATGAACTAACAAAAACGGAGAACGATTCCGATTTTGAAGAATTTTTTAAAATTGAAAATACTGAGCCGGTTGAACAAAATAGTGTGGAACTAAATACCAAAAACGAAGATGATGATATATCAATTTTTACTTCGAACAAAAATACACGCTGGTTGATTGAAGAAGAATTGGCTTCGTCTAATGGAAGAATAAATTTAAATTTTACAGATGTGCTTACCATCAACTCCAATTTTAAAGTTTTATTCAATATTCTAAAAGAATATGCTGCACAGGGATACAAAATAATAATTACTTCGGAAAATGAACTTCAATCGACAAAATTAGCTGATTTGTTAAGCGAATATAACTTCGAATTGTCTGAGCTTTTGGAAATGGGTGTAGTCAAAATTGTAACCTTACCGGTGAAAAAAGGATTTGTTCAGAAGGATGAGGGATTTCTCTTATTAACAGATTATCAAATATTTAATAAACCTTACCGAACCAAAATTATTACTTCCAGGAAATATAAAAAGTCCAAATCAAAAACATTTGCTTCAATAAAAAGAGGAGATTATGTAGTACATGAAAATTACGGGATAGGTAAGTATACAGGTTTGGAAACGATAAAAATTGGTGAAGTAAATCAGGAGTCGATGAAAATACTTTACAATGAAGGCGGGGTAGTTTATGTAAATCTAAATTATTTGAATCTTGTAAAAAAATATTCGTCTAACGATAACCTTGCTCCTACTCTTTCAACATTAGGATCTCCGGTGTGGGAAAAAATTAAACGTCGAACAAAAAAGAAAATTAAAGAAGCTGCGAGAGAATTAATTGAGCTTTATGCAAAGAGGAAGGCTATTAAAGGGTTTCAATTTGATCCCGACACAATTTGGCAAAAGGAATTGGAAGCTTCATTTTTATACGAAGATACACCGGATCAGGAAAAGGTAACGGAAGAAGTGAAGCAGGATATGGAAGCATCAAATCCGATGGATAGGCTTGTCTGCGGCGATGTAGGTTTCGGTAAAACGGAAATTGCAGTTCGGGCGGCGTTCAAGTCGGTTCAAAATGGAAAACAAACGGCTGTACTTGTTCCCACCACAATATTAGCTGAGCAGCACTATAATACTTTTATGGATAGACTTTCACGATTCCCGGTTAATATTGCAGCTCTTTCGAGATTCCAAACCAAGAAAGACCAAACGGAAATATTAAAAGAGTTGGAAGAAGGTAAAATCGATGTAGTAATTGGTACTCACAGACTACTTTCAAAAGATATTAAATTTAAAGACCTGGGCTTATTGGTAATCGACGAAGAGCATCGTTTTGGAGTAATGGCTAAAGAAAAATTACGTGCTCTTAAATTAAATGTAGATACCTTAACGCTTACGGCTACACCAATTCCGAGAACTCTTAACCTTTCACTTCTCGGTGCACGAGACCTTTCAGTCATTACTACTCCGCCTCCTAACAGACAACCGATTTACACTCGTGTTTCTACATTTGATATTTTCAAGATAAAAGGATGGATAATGAACGAAATAAACAGAGGAGGACAGGTTTATTTGGTTCATGACAGAGTTCGATCGATTGACAAACTTGCCGAATACATTCAAAAATATATCCCTAATATTCGCATTGCCGTTGCACATGGGCAAATGAAACCATTGCAGCTTGAAAATGTTATTCACGGTTTCCTTAACAAAAAATTCGATGTTCTTGTATCAACTAAAATAATCGAATCAGGTATAAATATTCCAAATGTAAATACAATAATTTTAAATAGAGCCGATCATTTTGGGTTAGCTGAGCTGCACCAGTTAAGAGGTCGCGTCGGCAGATCGAACCGGCAAGCTTTCGCTTATTTTATTGTACCTTCACTTAAAGGAATAAGCAAGAAGGCTCTTAGAAGATTACAAGCTATTGAGGAGTTTACAGAGCTCGGATCAGGTTTTAATATATCTATGCGCGATCTCGAGATTAGAGGTGCCGGCAATTTGCTCGGTACCGAGCAAACCGGTTTTATCAATGATGTGGGATTTAATCTTTATGTTAAGTTAATTAATCAAGCGGTTGAGGAATTGAAATATGAAGAGTTTAAAGAAGTATTAAATGACTTACCTAAACAAACAGTACGATCCGAACCTACAATAGATGCATATTTCGAAATCGGGATTCCGGCAGAATATATCCCGGATCAAATGGATAGATTAAATTTTTATACCGCACTTTATTCAATCAATAATATTGATGAATTAGAAGAACTTGTCGAGGAGATTAAAGATAGATTCGGTCCTTTGCCTATAATAGTGAAGAGATTAATTGTTGCGGCGAATCTAAAGTTATACGCTTCTTATGCATTGTTTGAAAGAATAAGTATTCAGAGAAAAAATATATTTCTCTTTCTTCCCAAAGGAGAAAAAGAAGATTATTATAAGTTTCAATTCATCGAAATAATGCGGTTTATAATGGATGACTATAAAAGTATTATCAAATTTAATCAACAAAAAGAAGTAATGAGATTGGTAATCCGGAACAAATTTGAAACACCGGATAAAATTCTCGAATTTCTAAATAGGTTTTGCAAGGAAGTTATGGAACTAATTGGAAATAAAATGGAAATAGAAACTGAGGAAAAGAAGCTGGAGTATGCAGGTTGAATTTATAGTTTTCTTTGTGCAACATTAAAGGAATTTTATGAATGTCAAAACAGTAGATGAGTACATCGGAAAAAATAAAACTTCCTGGCGAATTGAATAAAGAAAAGAACTATCGTTTCAGAGCTTATTTATCTTCAGTTTGACACTTGTTAGGTCATCAGGGTCAAAAAACGTTGATTTTGGCTCA
>CBFDUR010000375.1:0-3023 GCA_965613005.1 uncultured Ignavibacteriales bacterium | reverse complement strand
TTACCTGTTCCTGTTTCCATTTCAACGGAAAAGTGCATACCGTCCAATTTTTCGGAAACAGCAAGTTCATTTTTCTTTTGAATTTCCCTAATATTTTCGAGAATCTGTTCCTCGCTTATTTCCAACCGGTTGCCTACACCGCCATCTTGGAACAAGTAATTTTCGGAACTTAATGAAAAGCTGAAATCACCCTGATTTAACGGCTGACCTTCAAATATATTTACAATAGAATTTATTGCATCTATTTGAAATTGTTGATTTGGGTCGAAGCGGAGTTTCAATTGTTTTTTACTCCATATTTCATTTCCCGTTCTCTGATTATATTTTTCTCTTTATTTATCTGTTCCGCCAATTCTTCTTCAGTAGGAAGATAAAGCTGATACTTTGAAGCAAAAATTTGTTTGCTTTCGTTTAGAACCGAATATTTAACAACCGTTTCGTTTTTATCTGAACAAAGAATTATTCCTATTGTAGGATTATCGCCCTCGATTTTAAATTTATCTTCATACAAGCGAACGTACATATCCATTTGTCCGATATCCTGGTGAGTTAACTTCCCGATTTTTAAGTCAATCAATACAAAACATTTAAGAATATAATTGTAAAAGACCAAATCAATATAGAAATCTTCATCGTCGGTAATAATTCTTTTCTGCCGGGCTACAAAACTAAAACCTTTTCCCAACTCAAGTAGAAATTCATGTAGTTTATCAATTAGTTCTTGTTCCAAATCGGATTCGCGATAAATGCTTTTTTCATCCAAATCAAGGAATTCCAAAATATACGGATCCTTCAAAATATTCTCTGGAGAAACTATCGCAATATTTTCTTCAACTTCTTTTTTCAGCAAATCTTTCTTTTTGCTCTTTAATAATCGCTCGTAATAAAAAGAATTTATCTGACGTTCCAAAACTCTGGTGCTCCAGCCGTTATCTGCCGCTTCGTTCATATACCAAAGACGAGCTTTATTATTTTTAACTTTCAACAGCAATCTATAATGAGTCCACGAAAGTTCCGTTCTAAGTTCCGGTTCCAATTGGTACCGCACTGCGGTACCTTTTGGAAATGCAATATAAAATTGTCTCATCCTTTTTAAGTTAATTTCAGTAAAACCCTTCCCAAACTCATTTGTAAGTTTAACGGATAATTCCTTCAACAAATATTTTCCATATTCAGCTCGTGCTTTTCCTTGCTGTTCTTCTTCGACAATTATCTCGCCAATTTTCCAATAAGCATTAACCATTTCAAAATTCACATTCCGGATTACCCGTTTACGCGAATTCTCCAAAATGCTGCGAATGGAATCGTAAATGTTTGCTATGTTTTTTTCTATTCGAGGAGTCATTTTTACTTAAATAATTTTAAACTCTATCCCGCATCCCTTGTTGCCTGCCGCAGGCAGCTTTCATTTGTAATACGGTGTTGGTTTTTAATTGGTCGTTATTGTTAAATAAACGGTTTAATGTAATTGCATCAATAACCGACTTTATAATTTTCTTATTCATTTTTTGAATAATTAAAATAATTATTAGCACTATACGACAGATTCCGTAATGTAGTTTCGTATTCGTTCTTTGTTGGAAACTAAGGACGAAAACTGTTTTTCTCCTATGTCGCTAAATTTAGCTAATACTCGTCTATTAATTGTTTCCTGGTCTTCAAATATCGAAACCGAATGATATTTTAATTTCCAACGTTCAAACTGATACATTGAAATCATAACATCTTTACATTTACTATCGTTTAGAATAGCAAAAAGAAAAATTGGTTTCTCCATACCATTAATACAGCAGTCCACAACGTACTTCTTTTCTTTATCATATTCCGGATGAGTATAATCTAATGTTATTCTTTTGGGATCAACTGTTTCCGTAATAAAAGATTTAAAATCTTCGTAAAATGTTGAGCGAACCTGCTCCTTATTGAGGTAGGATATATCTGTTATTTTTGTAAGAGCCTGAATATAATTATAAAATGAATTACCAATATTCTCATTTTCAATTTGGAATATAAGTTCTCCATTATACTCAGTTAAACCAAAGTTTTCAAGTGTATTCGAAATTATCTTTTGACGAGTCCCTTTTCTTAGAGCTGAGATATCCATATCATAACTCATGTGCATTAGTGTATGGGCTTCATCAGTAAACATCCAATTTGGACCTATTTTTTTTAATATTATTGAGAAATGATCCCCATCATCAAAAGTAAAAGGGGTAAAAACTCGATAGCGATTTATTCCCTCTTCTAAAAGAGATATTTCGGAAGATACTTTTTCTCTTAAATTATTTTCAATTTCTATTTGTGTATTATTCATAATGGTAACAATCTATTTAATTCTTAAATAATTCGGTCTGTGGATTTTGTAATATTTCAATATTGCAATCTTTTAATAAACAGTTAAGTGCAGTTTGAATATCGGAATATCTATCCGTAATCTCGGCATAACTTTCTTCTTTCCATCCTACATCTTGATAACGCGCTGTTGCATAATGAATATGAAAGTCATAAAACTTATTTCCTTCTAATTTATTAGTATGTTCATGACTCTTCCCATTATATCTACGCAGTTTGAAAAATGTATTTTTTCCTTTTTCTTGAAATGCTAAAATAGCTGAAAAATCATTTATGTTATTAATATTCTGTCGCAATATTATTACAAATTGGTTGCCATCTTCATATTCTATTTCAAAAGAAGCTTTTTTATGTCCGTCAGCCTCTTTAAATGTTAAAATTTCCTTTAGTGTTTTGGATAATACTTTATTTTCAGAAATTAGTTCCGCAATCTCATTATCTGTAAAATAATAATTCATATACCACCTTAAACTCTATCCCCGCATCTTTCATTTGCAATGCGGTGTTGGTTTTTAACCGATCGTTGTTATTAAATAATCTGTCGAGAGTAATTACCTTTTTCGGATTTTCTTTTATAATCAATTTAATGATTTTTTCGTTTACTTTTTTAAGAATAAATGAGTCCGGTCTAAAAAGGTATAAATAAGAATTATGAAAATTTTTGACAAAAT
>CBFDUR010000374.1:0-3024 GCA_965613005.1 uncultured Ignavibacteriales bacterium | reverse complement strand
TGAAATAAACCGAATTGGAACAATCTCGGAAGGCAACACGGTTTCCGATTATAATTCAAATGAGATCGAAAAACAAATTTCAATAATGACTTCTCTATTACATTTGGAATGGAATAACGCAAAAATTAATTTATTTGATACACCCGGCTACTCCGATTTTCTCGGTGAAGTAAAAGCTGCTCTGAGAGTTTCCGATATAGCCGTAATGATCTTAAAATCTGCAGAAGGTGTTGAAGTTGGATCGGAAAATACTAATAAATTTGTGGGAGAATATAATCTACCTTCTGCAATTATTATAAACAAAGTGGATAATGAACACTCAAATTTCACAAGTACATTTCAAAAAGCAAAGGAAAGAATTTCATCCAATTCAATTGTCGTTACATATCCGATAAATGAAGGTCCTAATTTTGATACAATCGTAGATGTTGTGAAGATGAAAGCCTACTCTTTTGGAGAAGCCGGTAGTAAAAAAGTGACTGAAATTGACATCCCTAATGAATTAGCAACTCAAACGGAAAATTATCGTATCGAATTAATTGAAAAAGTTGCGGAAACAAACGAAGAATTGATGAATAAGTATTTTGAAAACGGTACTCTATCAACTAAGGAATTGGAGCAAGGTATAAAAACGGCAATTGTCAGTCGGTATTTGACACCCGTTTTTGCAATTTCTAGTTCTAAGGGGGTAGGAATTAATAATTTCCTTGAGTTTATTTCAAAATATTTTCCTTCACCGATCGACAGAGGTGGAGAAGAGGTCTTATTAAAAGATTCAGGTGATAAAATTCTTTTAATACCCGATAAAACCGCTGAACCGGTTTTATTTATATTTAAAACTGTTTCGGAGCAGCATGTCGGAGAATTATCTTTATTTAAAGTGTTCTCCGGTTCAATATCCGCCGGTATGGATTTAATTAATACCGATAATGATAAAAGCGAAAGATTAAGTCAATTATCAATTCTTAATGGTCATAGCCGGAATGAAATTACAAATTTAGTTGCAGGCGATATAGGAGCTGTAGTAAAATTAAAAGATACTCATACCAATAATACTCTTTCTTCAAAAAATCTTTCAGTTATAGTCAATCCCATTAAATTTCCTGAAGCGGTAATAAGAGCAGCTATAATTCCAAAAGCCAAGGGCGATGAAGATAAGATTGCTTCCGGACTTCATTTCAGGACAAGGGGAGCTTCAATTAAGTTTGGCTGTCAAGATATTGAAAGAGCGATATGGCGTAGAGGTAGATCTGGCTGAACCGAAAGTTCCTTATCGGGAAACTATAAAAGGCAAGGTTGATGACGTAGAGTATAAACATAAAAAACAATCGGGAGGAAGAGGCCAATATGGCCATGTTCACTTCAAGATTGAACCGCTTCCTAGAGGAAAGGGATTTGAGTTTGTTAATGCAATTGTTGGGGGTGTTATCCCGGGCAAATTCATACCTGCAGTTGATAAAGGCGTTGTAGAAGCGATGCAGAAAGGTGTAATTTCAGGAAATCTGGTTGTTGATGTTAGAGTAACACTGTTTGATGGTACTTATCATACTGTCGATTCAGATGAAATATCTTTCAAAATTGCCGCATCTCAATGTTTTCGAAAAGGATTTATGGAAGCCAATCCCTGTTTGCTGGAACCGATTTATGAAGTCCAAGTTACTGTTCCGGAAGAATTTATGGGCGATGTTATGGGTGATATTTCTTCAAGAAGAGGCAAAATATTGGGCATGAATTCCGACGGTCATTTCCAAATAATAAATGTTTATGTTCCTCTTGCCGAACTTTATAAATATTCTTCTAATCTAAGAAGTTTAACTTCTGGGCGCGGAGTACATCAAAGAAAATTTGCTTATTATGAAGAGGTCCCAAAAGATGTTGAATGCAAAATTGTGGAAGAATATAAAAAAGCAAAAGAAGAAGGACATTGATACTGTCTAAGCATTATTGCGGTATTTACGAGACCATTTTAAAAAGTTCAATAGTACTATTCCGAAGGTGCAAAGTAACTGAAAAATCTCTTTTTTACAATGGATTAAAGATTCTTCACGGAGTTTACGCCCAGTGGCTATGGAACATATTTAACTATTGGATATCAAAAGCACATCAAAAAGATGAGGTGGGAGAATTAACAGAGATATGAAGTGAATGTGTCCGGGATGACACATCAGTACTTTTTAAAATAGACTTATTTATTTCTATGCATTTTTTGTCGTTACAAAAAAGGAAAAATGGATAAACTTTGGTCACCTTGGCGTTCGCAATATATTGAATCTTTTAAAGATAAAGATAAGAATAGCAATTGTATTTTATGCGATCTGGCAAATAAAGAAATTGAAGATGATAATTCTTTGGTGGTAAATAAGAGTGAACTGACTTTTACCGTCCTTAATCTCTATCCGTATAACAATGGACATTTAATGGTAGTTCCGTTCAGGCATACAAGTGATTTTTCTTCACTTACCGTCAAAGAAGGCTTGGAAATTATTCAAGAGTTGAAATTAGCACAAGCAGCATTGAAAATTAATTTTGCACCTGAGGGATTCAATATAGGGATTAATTTAGGTAAGGTGAGCGGCGCAGGAATTCATGAGCATATTCATTTTCATATTGTACCTCGGTGGAACGGCGATACCAATTTCATGCCTGTGCTTGGTGAAGTAAAAGTCATTTCACAAGACCTTCTTAACACTAAAAGAGAATTGTTCAAAGTCTATCGCACTCTGATTAATAAAAGTTAAATTTAATATTTTGCCGGTTTTCTAATGTAGATATGTTTAATTCAAAAAAGTTATTTTTTTTTACGAAAAACTTTGACTTTTTATTAATATTTACAATTTAGACATTTGAAAATGAATTTGTTAGATATGCTTCACTACACAAAGAGAAAGAACCTTAAAATAAAAGAATTATTAAAAGATTAAAGGATGATTTAGCAGAAAGGATATTGCAAAAACAAAAGATAAATATTATTTTTACACATTAGAATTTTTTGGGCCCATAGCTCAGTTGGTTAGAGCATCTGAC
>CBFDUR010000373.1:0-3044 GCA_965613005.1 uncultured Ignavibacteriales bacterium | reverse complement strand
ATTTTACCCAAAAAACGAAAGGATTTTCACATCTTCCGAACGCTCGGAATGGTAAAAAAACTAAGTTGCGTTTATGGCTAATATGCACTATTAAAAAACTTGAGGATTCCCATTTTAAATATATTTCATTGATAAAAATCACCTGAATTAATTTCACCAGGCAATTGTTCCGCTATTCCAGGCAATTTATACTTTCTATTATTTCAATAACATATTATAGAATAATAGGATAGTGTCCAATTACCGTTTGGCATGATTTTGTATATTAAAAAGACAAATGATTTTTTTATTAATATATTTATTGTAATATTAAACATTAAACCGAGTTAATTTGTCTAAACATTATAACAGTGACATACTTTAAATCATAACTATAAAAGAGGTGAACCATGAGTAATTTTGTAAAATTACCGGTATTATTTTTTTTCTTTTTCCTATTTATATCGGTCGGTTTTTCCCAACCGGATGCACCGACAAATCTCAGAGTTGCTCAAGTCAGTTGGGGAAAGTTTATTTTTGTAAAACTTGATTGGAAAAATACTTCAACACATTCCGCCGGGTATAATTTTTTTAATATTTACCGGAAAAAAGGAGCAATTTCAGATAGTGGTAAATTTAGAAGAATATATCATAATATTCCTTTTGATTCGTGGAGAGACAAATTTATTCATAGGGGAGAAACATACTCATATTATGTTACTGCCGTAAACATGCACAGGGAAAGTGAACCTTCCGACACTGTTCAAGTAACCATCGATAGCAATGTTACTAAAGCAATCATAAGCGGAATTGTTAAAAATCGAACTACAGGTGCAGCGATAAAAAATGCATTAGTTACTTTTTTACCTGTTTTCGGATGGGGAATGACTACTGTTAAAACCGATAGCGGAGGTAATTATTATACCAAAGTTTACCCCGGTATCTATATTTTATATATAAGAGCTGCAGGCTATTTCTCCGAATATTATGATGGTGTATATAAGATATTTCATGCAAAAAAAATTGCCGTAAAATCAGGCGATAGTCTAAGCATTCCCATTGGCTTATCTCCGAGAATTGCATCTAAGATTTTTAAACTAAGCGGAAGTGTTAAAGATACATCCGGACATCCGGTAAAATCATGGATTACCATATTTAATTTAACTGCAAATGCAAGAAGCCATAGATTTTATCATTCAATAACCGGTAGTGATGGAAATTATTCCGTACGTATTAGACAAGGCGATACCGTGATAGTTTTTGCAAGAGCCTTTAATCGTAAATACATTCCTGAATTTTATAATAATAAAAGAAATTTCTTAACTGCCGATAGAATTGGGATAGCTCAAAATGTAAAAAATATCGATTTTGTTTTAGAACCGAAACAAGCTTATAATAACGGAATAACGGGAGTTGTGCAAAACAGTGACAGCATAGGCGTTGAAGCAATTGTAATGGCAATACGAAAAAATGATCTTAGGGCACGACACAGTAGATACACTACAATTACGGATTCATCAGGAAATTATTCTTTAAAGAATTTCATACCCGGGGAATATATTCTATTGACTATACCTCAAGGTAATTACCTGCCTACTTATTTTAAGTATGATGGAAGTACTACTTTACATTACAGAGATGCGGATTCAGTTGTAGTTGATTCTTCCGGGGTTGTTCCGGGAATTGTTTTCAATGTTAATGCTTTACAGGATTCCGGCGCTGCAGTTATTTCGGGTATTGTAAAGGATAATTCCGGTAATCCCGTTGACGGTGTTATTGTGTTTGCTGCTGATGATAATAAATCTATTTATTCTTTCGGTGTTACCGGTATAAACGGTTTGTATTCAATTAGAGGACTGGTACCGGGAAGTTATACTACTTCTACCGATTTACCGGGTTATTCTACCGCACAATCAAATACTATTAATTTAGATTATGTAAGTAATTATTCAAGTAACGACTCATTCATCATTACACCTGAAGTAATAACTTCCGTTCAAGAAAATGTACCGGTAATTACCGGTTATGCTTTGAATCAAAATTATCCGAATCCTTTTAATCCGACTACAACAATTAGTTATCAAATACCTACGGCAAGCCATGTTGTGTTGAAAGTATTTAATATTTTAGGGAAAGAAGTTGCAACTTTGATTAATGCAAATAAACAGGCGGGAAATTATAAGGTTATCTTCGATGCAAATAAACTTGCCAGTGGAATTTACTTTTATCAAATTCACGCAGGCAATTTTATTGCAACACGAAAATTAGTTTTACTCAAATAATGAGGATATATTAGTTCATAATTAAGAGCCGTTTCATTGAGACGGCTCTTTTATTTATACTTTAGTTTCAGTTTAATCCTTTTATTTTACTTATAACTTCATAAATTAATGTGGCTGTTATCCCCCAGATAATTTCCTCGGTTTTTGTGTAAACAAGGACTTTGTGTTTTCGACTTCCCCAAGAATTTGAATAACGAGCCGGAAGATTTAATTTTTTTACCGGAAGCATTTCAATTTTCTTCCCATTTTGATCTATTCCGGTTGAATGTATTTCTAAACGAACATAATATTTTTCAGGTTCATTTTTTAAAAAATATGATACCGGGATAGAAAAAACCTTTTCAACTTCATTCCGGCCAAATTTAAGTTTATCAATATTCTTTATCTTAAGGATGCCTAAATAAGAATCGACGGTTATACCTGCCGGGCCGATTAAAGTATCCAATTGACCCAACACTTTGATATGCAATTTATTAATTCCAAGTTCTTCGCATGTTTCTCTTATTGCCGTATCTTTGTAATCACCGTCAATCAACCGGTCAATTTCACCGCCCGGGAAACAAACTTCACCGCCTTGCCTTATCTTTGCAGCTCTTTTCTCGAATAAAAAATGATATTCTCCGTTTATTTTAACTAATGGTATCATTACCGAAGAATTAAAATATTCTTCTTTTCCGAGTATTCCTGGAGTTAACGGTAATTTTTTCAGTAATATTTTTAACTCTTTTTCATCCACATTAATTTATCGAAAATAAATTGTAATGTTTCGATCTTTAAATTTCA